>JBAVJR010000422.1:0-3985 GCA_049687855.1 Steroidobacteraceae bacterium
CGGCCCCGAAAGAGATCGCTGCGCACATCACCAAGTTCTGGGACCCGCGCATGCGCACGCAGATCATTGCGCACGCAGCGTCGGGTGGCGCCGGGCTCAGTCCAGCGGCGCTGGCTGCGGCCCGGGCTCTACAGCCTCCGGTCGTGAAAACCGCCTCAGCGGCCGTGTAATCCCGAGAGGCTGGTCGCTGCCTGCAGCGTGTTCTGCAACAGCATCGCGATCGTCATCGGTCCCACGCCGCCGGGCACTGGCGTGATCGCCGAGGCCACCTGTGCCGCCGGCAGGTAATCGACGTCCCCCACCAGCTTGTCGCCGACGCGGTTGATGCCGACGTCGATGACCACGGCGCCGGGCTTGATCCAGTCGCCTTTGACGAACTGCGGGATGCCGAGCGCGGCGACGAGGATGTCGGCTTCACGGCAGAAGGCCCCGATGTCCCTGGTGCGGCTGTGGCACAGCGTCACCGTCGCATCCGCGCCCTTCTGCACCAGCAGCGCCGCCATCGGCTTGCCGACGATGTCGCTGCGACCGATCACGACGGCGTGCTTGCCGGCGGTTTCGATGCCCGAGACCTTGAGCATCCGCATGACGCCGGCTGGCGTGCATGGCAGGAAGCGCGGCCGTCCCTGCTGCAGCAAACCGACGTTCTCGGGATGAAAGCCATCGACGTCCTTCCCGGGCAGGATCGCGTCGAGGATCAGCGTCGTGTCGATGCCTTTCGGCAGCGGTAACTGCACCAGGATGCCGTGCACGTCCGGATTCGCGTTCAGCGTCTGCACCAGCGCCAGCAACTCGGCCTGGCCAGTGCTCGCCGGCAAGCGGTGCAGGGTGCTCTTGAAGCCGGCCTTGTCGCAGGCGATCTGCTTGTTGCGCACGTAGACGGCACTCGCAGGGTCTTCGCCGACCAGGATGGCTGCGAGGTGCGGAATGACGCCTGTGCGCGTCTTCAGCGCCAGGGCACCCGCGGCGGCTTCCGCCCGGGTCTGCTCAGCGATCTGCTTGCCGTCGATCACCATCGCCGTCATGAACTCGCTCCGCTCGAATTGCGTGGATCCCCGGGAGGATACAGCGGGCTGCCGTCACGCAGCCGGAAAAAGGGTGTCGTTGCCGGAGGCAGCGGCGTGTTGCCGAGGATCAGGTCGGCGCCCTTCTCCGCCACCATCATCGTCGGTGCATAGGTGTTGCCGTTGGGCACGTAGGGGAACGCACTCGCATCGACGACGCGCAGGCCGTCGAGGCCGTGAACCCGCATCGAGCCCGGATCGAGCACTGCATCCGCCCCCGTTCCCATCTTTGCCGTACAGGTTGGATGCAGCGCCGTTTCGGCATCCCGCCGCACCCAGTCGAGGATTTCGTCGTCAGACTCCACACCCGGTCCCGGTGAGATCTCACCGCCGTTGAATTCCGCCATGGCCGGCTGGTTGAGAATGCGCCGTGTGACGCGGATCGCCTCGACCCACTCGCGGCGATCCTGGTCAGTCGACAGGTAATTGAACACGAGTGCCGGGGGCTGGCGCGGATCGCTCGAGCGGATCTGCACCGAGCCGCGCGCATCGGAATACATCGGCCCGACGTGCGCCTGGTAGCCAAGGCCCTCCGACGGCGAAGTGCCGTCGTACCGGATCGCCATCGGCAGGAAATGGAACATCAGGTTCGGGTAGTCCACTTCGTCGTTGCTGCGGCAGAAGCCGCCGCCTTCGAAGTGATTGGTGGCGCCGATGCCGGACCGCTTGAACAGCCACTCGGCGCCCACACCCAGCTTGCGGAACCAGGAAATGTGCGGATTGATCGCGACCGGTTGCCGGCACGCGAACTGCACGTACACCTCGAGGTGGTCCTGCAGGTTCGCCCCGACGCCGGGCAGGTCCGTGACCATCTGGATGCCAAGCGACTGCAGCAGGCTCGCCGGGCCGACGCCGGACAGCTGCAGCAGCTGCGGCGTGTTGATGGCACCGCCGCACAGGATCACTTCTCCGGCCCGTACGGTGCTCGTCCCGCGCCCGAAGCGGGTGTACTCCACCCCCACGGCGCGCTTGCCTTCAAACAACACCCGCGTCGCACACGCAAGCGTGTGCACGGCCAGGTTCGGTCGATGCATCACGGGATGCAGGTAGGCGCGTGCCGCGCTGAGCCGGCGCCCCCGGTGCACGTTGCGATCGAACCGGGCGAAGCCCTCCTGCCGGTAGCCGTTCACGTCGTCGGTGCGCGGATACCCCGCCTGCACGGCCGAGCGGAAGAACGCATCGAACAACGGATTGGTCGCGGGCCCGCGTTCGAGCACGAGCGGACCGTCCCCGCCGCGCCATTCATCCGCGCCAGCGGTGCAGGTTTCCATGCGCTTGAAGTACGGCAGGCAGTGAGCGTAACTCCAGGCCTGCATGCCCGGATCGGCCGCCCAGCGCTCGAAGTCGAGCGGATTGCCGCGCTGGAAGATCATGCCGTTGATGCTGCTCGAGCCGCCGAGCACCTTCCCGCGCGCGTGGTAGACACGGCGACCGTTCATGTGCGGCTCGGGCTCGCTCGAATACTTCCAGTCGTAGAGCGGATTGCCGATCGGCATCGACAATGCAGCCGGCATGTGGATCAGCGGGTCCCAGATGAAATCCGAGCGACCGGCCTCGAGCACCAGCACCGACGTGCCGGGATCGGCGCTCAGCCGGTTCGCCAGCGCGGATCCGGCGGACCCGCCGCCGACAATGACGAAATCGTAGTGACGCCTGCTCATGGGAAGATCCTGCACGCTGCCTGGCGCCGCTCAGGCAAGACGCGCGCCCTGCCGGCGCAGTTCCGCCTGGACCTTGCCCAGGTCGATGCGGTCGAACGGCTGGGCGTGCTGCAGCGAGATTGCCGCTGCCGCGCCCGCGCCCTGCCCGCTCACGGCACAGCACATCATGTTGCGGACGGCGGCGTGCGAGACCTTGTCACCGCCGATGCTGCGGCCCGCAACCAGCAGGCCCTGCACGCCCTGCGGCACCAGCGACCGATAAGGCACGTGGAAATACCGGCCCGTGGTCGGCAGGATCAGCAGGCCGTAGCCGTCGATGAACTCGGGAAAGATCCCGATCGAATCGTCGAAACGACCCTGCTCGCGCACGTCAGCGGCGGTCATGTTGTAGAGGGCGTCGATCTTGCGCGTGTCGCGGATACCCAGCGTCATGCCGAAGTTGCGGAGCTTGGCTCCCTCGCATCCCGGCATGAAGTGCTTCAAAGCCTCGACCGCGTGCACCGCCTGGCGCCGGCCTTCCATCTCGCCGCGCGTCAGGTCGGCCGGGTCGGTGCCATCCGCCGAGAGATGGATCAGGTTCAGGTACGTGAGGTCGCCCTGGTCGCTCACTGCACCCCACGTGCCGGCGATGGTTGCGAGCGACGCAGGGATGACCCCCGCCTTGACCGCCTGCTTGAACGGCTTGCGCAGGAACGGCGAGAACATCTCGTCCTCCTTGCCGGTGGTCTCGATCTGCCATTCGCCGCCGCCCTTCCAGTCGTTGTAGGTCTGCGGGTCGGCTTTCACGGCATCGATGAAGCGCTGCTTGTTGACGCCGGTCATCGAGAACATGACCGACACCGACATCATTTCTTCGCGCGGCGTCTTGCGTACTCTCGCGCCTGCGCGGGTCGCGACATCGGCATCGCCGGTGCCGTCGATCACGCGCTTTGCGAGGATGGCCTCGCGACCGGCTTTGCTCTCGGTGATGATGCCGCGGATCTCACCGGCCTCGACGATCGGCGCGACGAAGCTCCGGTGCAGCATCGGCTCGACGCCGGCTTCCTGCACCAGCACGTCCGCGACGTACTTGAACATCTCGGCATCGAGCGCGTGGCTCAGGGACTGCGGCTCCGGCATGGCCGCGCCCATTGCCTTGGCACGGCTCTCGAACTCCGGACCGATGCCCTCGCTGTCGACGGTGGCTTCGTGCCGGTACCAGGCAAACCCTTCGACGCCGACCTGCGTGATGTTGCCGCCGAAGCAGCCGTACCGTTCGAC
>JBAVJR010000423.1:0-7933 GCA_049687855.1 Steroidobacteraceae bacterium
GGCAGACACGATCTCGTCAGGACGCGCCGGATCGGATGCCCGGTGCGGTCGCTCCAGACCACGCGAAAGAGCGCGTGGCACAACCGGAGTCGCTCGCGTAGAATTCCGTACTTAGCCCGTGAGACAAATCTCCACCGGAGTGAGCACAGCTCAACCCCGGTGGTGGTCGCACGCGCTAGTAACTGATCGCTGCGCCGGAGGTATCCCGTGACGACACCCGCTGTCTTGGCTCTCGAGGACGGCACGGTGTTTCGCGGCGTTTCCGTCGGCGCCGCCGGCACGTCGACCGGCGAGGTGGTGTTCAACACCGCCATGACGGGCTACCAGGAAATCCTGACCGACCCGTCGTATTGCCGGCAGATCGTCACCCTGACGTACCCGCACATCGGCAACACCGGCACCAACCCCGACGACCACGAGTCGAGCCTCGTCCACGTCGCCGGTCTCGTCATCCGCGACCTGCCGTTGCTGCACTCGAGCTGGCGCGCCACCGAATCCTTGCCGGAGTTCCTGCGCCGACGGAACACGGTTGCCGTCGCCGAGATCGACACCCGCAAGCTGACGCGCATCCTGCGCGAGAAGGGCGCGCAGGCCGGCTGCATCGCGAGCGGCGACGCCGCACTGCGCCCCGACCTCGCGATCGAGGCGGCACGCCGCTTCCCAGGCCTGAAGGGCATGGACCTTGCCAAGGTCGTCTGCACCGACCGGCCCTACCAGTGGAACGAGGGCACGAACTGGTCGCTGGAACAGGGTCCGGGTCGCCGGGCCGGCCAGCGCCTGCACGTCGTGGCCTATGACTTCGGCATCAAGCGCAACATCCTGCGCCTGCTCTCCGACCACGGCTGCCGCATGACCGTCGTGCCGGCGCAGACCTCGGCCGCGGACGTCATGGCGCTCGCACCGGATGGCGTATTCCTCTCGAACGGCCCGGGCGACCCCGAGCCGTGCAGCTATGCGATCGACGCCACGCGCGAATTCCTCGCCAGCGGCACGCCGATCTTCGGCATCTGCCTCGGACACCAGATCCTGGGCCTCGCGCTGGGCGCGAAGACCGTCAAGATGAAATTCGGCCACCACGGCGCGAACCACCCGGTGCTCGAAATCGAGACGGGCCGCGTGCTGATCACCTCCCAGAACCACGGTTTCGCCGTCGACGAGACCACGCTGCCTGCGAACGCGAGAGTCACCCACAAGTCCTTGTTCGACGGCTCGCTGCAGGGCATCGCCTGCACCGACCGTCCGGCGTTCAGCTTCCAGGGTCACCCCGAAGCCAGCCCGGGTCCGCGCGACCTCGCGCCGCTGTTTGGGCAATTCGTCGAATCCATGCTGCGCAGGGCGGACACCACGCCGATACGCAGGACGGTCTGATCGCAGGAGTCCCCGCCCGCATGCCCAAGCGCACAGACCTCGAAAGCATCCTGATCATCGGCGCCGGCCCGATCGTCATCGGCCAGGCGTGCGAGTTCGATTACTCCGGCGCCCAGGCGTGCAAGGCGCTGCGCGAGGAGGGGTACCGGGTCATCCTCGTCAACTCGAACCCCGCGACGATCATGACCGACCCCGAGATGGCCGACTCGATCTACATCGAGCCCATCCACTGGCGCACGGTGGCCCGCATCATCGAAAAGGAGCGTCCCAGCGCGCTGCTGCCCACGATGGGCGGCCAGACGGCGCTCAACTGCGCGCTCGATCTCGTCCGCGAAGGCGTGCTGGAAAAGTATGACGTCGAACTGATCGCCGCCTCGCGCGAAGCGATCGACATGGCCGAGGACCGCGAGCTGTTCCGCAACGCCATGCGCGACATCGGCCTCGATTGCCCGCGCTCGCGCGTCGCGCACAGCCTCGAGGAAGCGCTCGCGATCCAGGCCGAGATCGGCTTCCCGACCGTCATCCGCCCCTCGTTCACGCTCGGCGGCAGCGGCGGCGGCATCGCGTACAACCGCGAGGAGTTCGAGCAGATCGTCGCACGCGGGCTCGACGCGTCCCCGACCAGCGAAGTGCTGCTCGAGGAATCGGTGATCGGGTGGAAGGAATTCGAGATGGAAGTGGTCCGCGACAAGGCGGACAACTGCATCATCGTCTGCGCCATCGAGAACCTCGATCCGATGGGCGTGCACACGGGTGATTCGATCACCGTCGCGCCGGCGCAGACGCTGACGGACAAGGAATACCAGCTGATGCGCGACGCGTCGATCGCGGTCCTGCGCAAGATCGGCGTGGAATGCGGCGGCTCGAACGTGCAGTTCGCCATCAGCCCCACCGACGGTCGCCTGCTCGTCATCGAGATGAACCCGCGCGTGTCGCGCTCGTCGGCGCTCGCGTCGAAGGCCACGGGCTTCCCGATCGCCAAGGTCGCGGCGAAGCTGGCCATCGGCTACACCCTCGACGAGTTGCGCAACGACATCACGGGCGGCGCCACGCCCGCGTCGTTCGAGCCGACGATCGACTACGTGGTCACCAAGATCCCGCGGTTCACGTTCGAGAAGTTCCCGGGCGCCAACCAGCGGCTGACGACGCAGATGAAGTCGGTGGGCGAGGTGATGGCGATGGGCCGCACCTTCCAGGAGTCGCTGCAGAAGGCGCTGCGTGGCCTCGAGACCGGCATCGACGGCCTGACGCCGATCGCGACGCTGCCACTGGTCGACGACGACGCACGCAATGCGCTGCTCGAGGAATTGCGCATGCCGGGCCCGGACCGCCTGCGCTACGTCGGCGACGCGTTCCGCGCCGGGCTGACGCTGGCCGAAGTCCACAAGGCTTCGCGCATCGATCCGTGGTTCCTCGCGCAACTCGAGGACATCGTCAGCGAAGAGCGTGCGATCGCGGCGGGCGGCAAGCCGGCGCTCGATCAGCCCCGCGTGCGCGCGCTGAAGCGCAAGGGCTTCGCCGACAGCCGCATCGCCAGGTTGATCGGCGTCCCCGAGGCGGACGTGAGCAGGCACCGTCGCGCGCTGGGCGTCCGGCCCGTCTTCAAGCGCGTCGACACGTGCGCCGCCGAATTCGCCACCTCCACGGCGTACATGTATTCCACGTACGAGGACGAGTGCGAATCCAGGCCTACGACCAAGCGCAAGATCGTGATCCTGGGTGGCGGGCCCAACCGTATCGGCCAGGGGATCGAGTTCGACTACTGCTGCGTGCATGCGGCGCTCGCGCTGCGCGAGGACGGGTTCGAGACCATCATGGTCAACTGCAACCCGGAGACGGTCTCGACCGACTACGACACGTCCGACCGCCTCTATTTCGAGCCGCTCACGCTCGAAGACGTCATGGAGGTCATGCACGTCGAGCAGCCGTTCGGCGTGATCGTGCAGTACGGCGGCCAGACGCCGCTCAAGCTGGCCAAGGCACTGGAAGCGGCGGGCGTGCCGATCATCGGCACCAGTCCCGACTCGATCGACATCGCGGAAGACCGCGAGCGCTTCCAGCAACTCGTCACCCGGCTGAAGCTGCGGCAGCCGCCGAATCGTACGGCCCGCACCGAGGACGAAGCCGTGCGCCTGGCGACGGAAGTCGGCTTCCCGCTGGTCGTGCGCCCGAGCTACGTGCTCGGCGGCCGGGCCATGGAAGTCGTGTTCAGCGAAGACGACCTGCGCGTCTACATGAACACGGCGGTGCAGGTGTCGCACGACAGCCCGGTGCTGCTCGACCGCTTCCTCGACCTTGCGATCGAAGTCGACGTCGACGCGATCTGCGACGGCAAGGACGTCTACGTCGGCGGCATCATGGAGCACATCGAGCAGGCCGGCGTGCACTCGGGCGACTCCGGTTGCTCGCTGCCGCCAAGCAGCCTGAGCAAGGAGCTGCAGGACACGATCCGCGAGCAGACGCGCCGCCTGGCGCTCGCGCTCAACGTCATCGGCCTGATGAACGTCCAGTTCGCCATCCAGAACGGCGTGGTCTACGTGCTCGAAGTGAACCCGCGCGCGTCGCGCACGGCACCTTTCGTCTCGAAGGCGACCGGTGTGGCAATGGCGAAGGCGGGCGCGCGCGTCATGACCGGACGCACGCTGGTCGAGCTCAACCTGACGCGTGAGCGCGTGCCGAAGTACTTCTCGGTCAAGGAAGCGGTGTTCCCGTTCGGCAAGTTCCCGGACGCCGACCCCATCCTGGGTCCGGAAATGAAGTCGACCGGCGAGGTCATGGGCACCGGCCGCAGTTTCGGCGAGGCCTACGCCAAGGCCCAGGCAGCCTCGGGCGTGACGCTGCCCACGCGCGGCGTCTGCCTGATCAGCGTGCGTGAGCGCGACAAGCCGGGGGCGATCGAACTCGGCAAGCGCCTGCGCGCCCAGGGTTTCGAGATCGTGGCGACCCAGGGCACGGCCGACGTGCTGGAAGCGAACGGCGTCGAATGCCGGCGCGCCAACAAGGTTCGCGAGGGCCGGCCCCACATCGTCGACATGATCAAGAACGACGAGTTCAGCCTCATCGTGAACACGACCGAGGGCAAGCAGGCCGTGCGCGAGTCCAACTCGATTCGGCGCGAGGCCGTGGCCCGCAAGGTGACCTACTACACCACGCTGGCAGGCGCCCTGGCCACCTGCGAGGCCATCGACCACCTTCAGGACGTCGAGGTGAACCGCCTGCAGGATCTTCACAAGGAAGTTTGGATATGACGCGTAAGCCCATGACTTCCAAGGGCGCGGAGCGCCTTCGGGAGGAACTCAAGCGGCTCAAGCAGGTCGAGCGGCCGCGCATCATACAGGCCATCGCCGAGGCGCGCGCCCATGGCGACCTCAGCGAGAACGCGGAATACCACGCGGCGCGCGAGCAGCAGAGTTTCTGCGAGGGCCGGATCAAGGAACTCGAGCACGAGTTGTCGCACTCGCACATCATCGACGTCTCGAGCCTGCCGAAGACCGAAAGGGTGGTTTTCGGCGCCACCGTGCACCTCGAGACGAGCACCGGCGAGGAAGTCGTCTACCAGATCGTCGGCGAGCAGGAAGCCGACATCCGCCGCAACCTGATCTCGATCACGTCGCCGATTGCGCGGGCACTGGTCGGCAAATCAGCTGGGGACGAGGTCCATGTCGCGGTGCCGGGCGGCACCCGCTCGTATGAAATCGTGATCGTTCGCTACGAGTAGGGATCATTCGCGCCATTGGTCGGCGCGGCCCGGAAGCTCGATGGTGTGCCGGGGCCCGTGGCGCCAGGCTGTCCTGCTGCGGTATTACGCGTCCGGCAGCAGGATCGTCGTCTTCCCGGGGTTGGCCCGGTAGAACAAGGCCACGTGGCCGATGCGCTGGACGATCTCCGAGCGCGTCGAGGCGGCCAGTTCGGCCAGCATCTCGTCCCGCGTCTTGCGGTCACCCACCCGCGCCCGCACCTTGACCAGCTCATGGTGCCCGAGCGCACCGTCCATTTCCGCCACCAGGTTCGGGCCGAGCCCGGACACACCGATCAGGACCACCGGGTTCAGGTCGTGGCCGAGACGGCGGAGGTATTTGCGTTGGGTGTCGGACAGCATGGGGAAGGGGGAGGAAGGGGAGGAAGGGAAGGAAGGGTAGGAAGGGTAGGAAGGGTAGGAAGGGTAGGAAGGCGTCGAGCCAGGGCGGTTGGGCCTCGAGGGCGGCTATCATCCCTTAGCAAAGGCGATTTCGCACGAATTTGACATTGATCGGCCGGGATTCGACGCAACATCTAGCGCTGAACGCGCTCCCCGACTAAAGCCTTCCTGCCCTTCCTACCCTTCCTACCCTTCCTGCCCTTCCTCAACTTCCTCCCCCTTCCCTTGCCAAAACGCACCAAATCCTCCGCCGCGTGGCTCGCCGAGCACGAATCCGACCCTTACGTGAAAAGGGCCCGGGAAGAGGGCTGGCGTTCGCGGGCGGTCTACAAGCTCGAGGAGATCCAGAAATCCGACCGGATCCTGCGGCCGGGCATGACCATCGTCGACCTGGGCGCGGCGCCCGGCAGCTGGAGCCAGTACGCGAAGCGGTTGCTGGACGGCAGAGGCCGGATCATCGCCATGGACATCCTCGACATGCCGGCCATCCCGGGTGTGGAATTCCTGCAGGGTGACTTCAATGACGACGCCGTGCTCGAGCAACTGTTCGCCATGGTGGGCGCGGCCGAAGTCGACCTTGTCATGTCCGACATAGCCCCCAACATGATGGGCATTGCGGACGTGGACCACGACCGGTCGATGCAGCTGGTGGAACTTGCAGTCGATTTCGCTGGTCGGACATTGCGTCCCGGTGGCGATTTCCTCGCCAAGGTCTTCCAGGGCCGGGGATTCCAGCCGCTCGTTGCACAGCTGCGGGAACGCTTTGAATCCGTGAAGTTGCGCAAGCCGAAAGCGTCGCGAGCGCGCAGTGCCGAAGTCTACGTTCTGGCACGTGGGTATCGATTGGTGTAGTGTCAATTCGGCCGCAAGCGCGCGCACGATGCGCGCCGCAGATCCGGCTAATCCGAGGTCAGGAAGTGAACGATTTGGCCAAGAATGTCGTCCTGTGGGTCGTGATCGCCGTGGTGCTCGCCACCGTGGTGAGCAATTTCAGCTCGCGCGGGCAGGCCGTGCAGGAGATGCCTTATTCGACGTTCCTGACCCACGTCAAGGACGGCACGGTCTCGCAGGTCACCTTCACCGGCGACAAGATCAGCGGGCTCCGCGCCAGTGGCGAGCAATTCGTGGTCTATAACCCGGAAACCGACAACTCGGCATTGATCGGCACGCTGCAGCAGAGCGGCGTCACCTTCAGCGCCGCGCCGCCGGAACGCCAGTCGTTCCTGATGCAGTTGTTCATCTCGTCGTTCCCGATCCTGCTGCTGATCGGCGTCTGGGTCTACTTCATGCGCCAGATGCAGGGCGGAGCGGGCGGCCGCGGGGCGATGTCGTTCGGCAAGAGCCGGGCGCGCCTGCTCAATGAAGACCAGGTCACCGTCACGTTCGCGGATGTCGCGGGCGTCGACGAAGCCAAGGAAGAAGTCTCCGAGATCGTCGACTTCCTCAAGGACCCGGGCAAGTTCCAGCGCCTCGGCGGCAAGATCCCGCGGGGCGTGCTGATGGTCGGTTCGCCGGGCACCGGCAAGACGCTGCTGGCCAGGGCGATCGCCGGCGAAGCGAAGGTGCCGTTCTTCACCATTTCCGGTTCGGATTTCGTCGAGATGTTCGTCGGCGTGGGCGCGTCCCGCGTGCGAGACATGTTCGAGCAGGCCAAGAAGCAGGCGCCTTGCATCATCTTCATCGACGAAATCGACGCGGTCGGCCGCCATCGCGGCGCTGGCCTCGGCGGTGGACACGACGAGCGCGAGCAGACGCTGAACCAGTTGCTGGTGGAGATGGACGGCTTCGAAGGCAACGAGGGCGTCATCGTCATCGCGGCCACCAACCGTCCCGACGTGCTCGACCCGGCGCTGCTGCGCCCGGGCCGCTTCGACCGCCAGGTGGTCGTGCCGTTGCCGGACGTGCGCGGCCGTGAGCAGATCCTCAAGGTTCACATGCGCAAGTTGCCGCTGGCCGAGGACGTCAAGCCATCGATCATCGCCCGCGGCACGCCTGGCTTCTCGGGCGCCGATCTCGCCAACCTCGTGAACGAGGCGGCGTTGTTCGCGGCACGGGCGAACCGCCGGACCGTGACGATGGAAGAGTTCGAGCGCGCCAAGGACAAGATCATGATGGGCGCCGAGCGCAAATCCATGGTCATGGACGACAACGAGAAGAGGCTCACCGCGTACCACGAAGCCGGGCATGCGATCGTGGGCCTCAGCGTCCCCGACCACGACCCGGTGTACAAGGTCTCGATCATCCCGCGCGGCCGCGCGCTCGGCATCACGATGTTCCTGCCTGAATCGGATCGCTACAGCACCAGCAAGCGCCGGCTGGAGAGCCGCATCGCGACGCTGTTCGGCGGCCGCGTCGCGGAAGAAATCGTGTTCGGGCCGGAGTACGTCACTACGGGTGCTTCGAACGACATCGAACGCGCGACCGAGA
>JBAVJR010000424.1:0-6916 GCA_049687855.1 Steroidobacteraceae bacterium
GCCATGGATCAATGCGCTCGGTGGCGAAATGCACGGAGTCCTGCAGTTGGGTCGCACGAGCCTGGGGCAGATCTCGCTGTACCAGCCGCTCGACTTGCGCCATCGCTGGTTCGTCGAACCCGGTGCGCAGCTCATGCGTTCCACCGAGGACATCTATGTCGGCAGCGACGCAGCGACGCGCTACAACTTCGACTCGGGCTACGTTTATCTCGAAGGCGGGCGCGTCATCGGGACCAGTGCTGAACTGCGCCTGGGGCTGCGCTCTGGCTTCCAGGGGGCAGAGCGGGACATCGCGGCGCCCGACCTGCCGAACATCGACAACGAAGGGTACGGCGGGCTGACGGCGGGCATCACGTTCGACGACCGCGACCGCGACGCGCTCGCCACGCGTGGCTGGCTGGGCCGCGTGCGCTACTACCGCGCGCTCGAGGGGCTCGGCTCGGAGACCGAGTACGACAAGATCGAAGGCATGGCGCTGAAGGCGATGCCGGTGTTCGGCGACCTGCTGCAGTTCCGGGCCAGCGGCGGCGCCACGTTCGAAGGCGAGCTGCCGCTCTACGAATTTTTCACGGTGGGTGGCCCGCGCAGCTTTCCGGGACTGGGGCTCGGCGAATTGCGTGGCACGTCGTACTGGGCCGGGTCGGCCGCGTACCTGCACAAGATCGGCGACATCAACACGCTGTTCGGGCAGTCGCTCTATTTCGGCGCGGAGCTTGCGGCGGCCGACATGTCCGGACGCGTCGATGGCCTGCATGAGCCTGCGATCTTCGGCGGTTCACTGCTGCTCGGCGGTCGCACGCCGCTCGGTCCGATCACGTTGTCGATCGCGACGACAACGGTCGAGGACGTCAGCGTGCTCTTCACGCTCGGCCGGCCGATCGAAGAGCGCAACGTCACCGACGACGAGTACTGATGACGGCCGGGATTGAAATTACCGGCGCCGTGCCTCGGGATCACTGGATGCCGGGGACCCAGCGTTCGGCGGCGGAGGGTTGCTGCGAGAGCGGGTACCGGCTCGGCGGGCTCGTCTTCGCCTGTCCGGCGGCGAACGAGCTGATCACGCTGGCGCAGGCGCCGGTGTTGATCCACTGCAGCGCCGCCTGCGTCAGGCTGTCCACCGGGTCACCCATCGTGGCGCCAAGCGTGTCATCCGCCGCGCACGCAAAACGCATGCTCGACGCGAGCCCTGCGTAATAGTCGCCAGCGCCGTTCGCATTGGCCGTCTTGAACGTGATGAGTCGTAGCCGGTCCGTACAGGCGTTCGCTAGATCGAAAGCGAGCTGACCGACGGGCTTGCCGAAGGTATCGTCGCCCACGATCGCCACTTCGGCCCAGGCGCTCATGGCGTTGATGTTGATCTCGCTCGCCGATGCGGTCGCAGCGGTCGTCAGGAACGCAATGCGCACGGGCCGCACCGACTGCGATTGCGGCTGGAAGCGAACGGTGGAGTTCTGACCCGATTTACTCGGGCTGTGCACGATCGAGTACTGAGTGTCGGCCGAAGTGCGGTCGCCGCCGAGCAGGTTGTCGACCAGCTCGGCCGTGCTGACCAGGCCGCCGCCGTTGTAACGCAGGTCGATGATGAAGTCGCGGACGTTCTGCGCGCGGAAAGTCTCGAACGCCGTGCGCAGCTGCGGGTCGGCCGTGCCGATGTAGCTGCGCAGGTGCAGGTAACCCACGCCGGTCGTTCCGGCCACGGGCAGGACGCGCGTGCCGAACGAATCCGGAACCGGATCGATCGTCACCGTGCGCTTGGTCAGCTGCATTTCGATGGTCTGCCCGTTGCGCAGCACGCGCAGGCCGCGCTGGATGCCAACCGTCGCGGCTCCTAGCAGGTCGGTGAACGCGGTCGTGCCGTCTGCGAGCGATTGCGCAACCGGCACGAAGCCGCTGCCCTGGTCGACCGCGATAACCTCGTCGCCGCGCAGCAGGCCGGCCTCGGCCGCCGGGCTGCCTTCGAACACGTCGAGAATGAACGGCCGATTGCCGGGGTCGGTGCGCGAGCGGAAGCCGAAACCGTCGAACTGGCCTTCGCCAAGCAGGGAGTTCTCGGCGGATTTCGTCGTCAGGTAACTGAAAAAGCGATCCTTGCCCTGCGCCCGGGCGGTCGCGGTCAATGCATCGAGCAGATCCTCTGCGGTCGGGTAGGACGCGATGTCTGTCGAGGCTGGCAGCAGGTCCGGAAACAGGTACCACTCGCGAGTGACGTTGAGGACCCACTGCTTGCGCGCCGTCTCGCCACAGAGGCTGTCCGTGCCGCCGCCGGTACCTGCGCCACCACCCGAGCCACCGCCACAAGCAGCGAGCAGCGTCGTGCCGGCGCTGAGCGTCAGCAGAAGCAAGGGGCGCATCGCGACTCGTGCTGCGGGCATGTTAGGTCCGGGGGTGGCGTGGAGGCGAAGTGTCCCGCAAGCGTCGTGCTTGAGCCAGAGACGAGGTCGCAGAAATAGACCCTGGCCCAACGACAGGTCACGGCGAAAGCGCCGAGGAAAGTGTCGTAAATTATTGATTTATTTAATTTTACAAGTCTTCTCAACCGGCAACATCAGGCCGCCGAAGCTACTTCGACAGCATCTGCTGCATTCGCGGCCGGCTGGCCGCGTACCGCCGGTGCACGTCCACGTAGATCGACTCGTAGAGTGCGTCAATTGCGTGTGGCTGGCCGAAGTGGCGCGTGAACCCCGGGCACTCCGGCTCGAGTGCCAGCTCGGCCGCCTGCATCAGGTGCGCAAGCAAGCCACGCGGGTCTTCGTCGCCCACCGCGATCCGGATCGTGGTGAGCGAGATTCCTGCTTCGCGCAATGCGTCCCCGGACAGTTCCGAGTGGCTCGTCAGCGCCGGGCAGACGACGACGGTGTTCACCTGCCCGAGCGTGACCTGCAGGCCGAACGCGGGTTCGAGGCAGTCGAAGAATCGCTGGAACGCATGCCGCGAAATCCTGCGGCCCATCTCCGTGTCGAGATCGATCGTGAAGAGCGGCGCCGGCAGGCCGAGGTACATCAGGCGCTCGCGCAGCGCGTAATTCTCGTTGCCTTCGACCGCAGAGCACTGCACGTTGATCGCGGGATGAGCGGCGAGCGCGCGCGCCAGCACCAGCGTGTTGATGGTCTTGAGCAGCACGCGCACTTCCACCGTGCGCATGCCGTTGATCACCTCGAATGCCTTGTCGGCGTCGAGGAACGCGCCCTTGATGTAGTACACGTTCCAGAACAGGCTTTCATCCCAGCGGTAGACGCACGGCTTGCCGTCTGGCGTCGTCGTGGTGACGGTGTCGCCCTTGGGAATGAACATGCGCTCGTTGCGACCGATGCAGACGCCGGCCGTCGTGGTGCCCGTGCCCGCGAGGTCCTTGGTGTAGGAGTGGATGACGAAGTCCGGGCGTTCCATCGGGTCCTTGCGCTGCAGCACCGGCTGCAGGATCGGCGTGCCGACGGTGGCGTCACAAATGACCGTGAGCCCGTGTTCGTGCGCGACCCGGCAGATCGCAGGCACGTCGAGTACGTACCCGTGTGGGTTGCAGGGCGACTCCAGGAAGACATAGATGTGGCGGCCGCGATCGAGGCGGTCGCGGTGCCGCGCGAGGGT
The DNA here is from genome assembly GCA_049687855.1 of Steroidobacteraceae bacterium. Taxonomy (GTDB): domain Bacteria; phylum Pseudomonadota; class Gammaproteobacteria; order Steroidobacterales; family Steroidobacteraceae; genus RPQJ01. The sequence continues at coordinate 3,586 of JBAVJR010000424.1, forward strand.
GGCCTGCAGTGCGTGGCCGAAGTCGTCCACGGTAAAGCCGTCGAACCATTCGACAGCGACGTCGAGGTTGCTTTTCTTGGCATACCAGTCGTGCAGCAGCTGGTACGTGCCGCCGTATACGTTGCGGCTCGACAGGACGACGTCGTTGTAGCCGACGAGGTTCGACAGCGTCGCGTCGATCGCGGCCATGCCGGAGTTGAAGTTCCAGGCGAGGTATTCGCCCGCGAGCGGTCCGGCCTCGAGGTCGACGATGTGGTTGGCGAGGCTGATCGAGGTCGGGTTCAGCAGGCGCGAATAGATTTCGTGCAGCGGCTCGCGGCCCTTGAAGGCGTCCTCGACCCACTCGGTGCAGGCATACAGGTACGTTGCGGTGCGCGTGATGACAGGCGTGGCGCTGAAGATCGCCGTGACGTTGTCGAAGATGGGGTAGGGGCCCTTGATCGCCGACTGCGTCGAATCGTGCAGCATCGACTGGTACGACTTGCGCAGCGGGTTCTGCAGCGTGTCGAGGATCTTGGCGAGCTGGAAGCAGAGAAACCGCTTGGCATTGAAGCGCGCCACGCGGTCGCGCGGTTCGAGATCCGCGAGCTCGCGCAGGGTCACTTCCCAGAGCTGGTGCGCCGCTGCATTGCCGGCATACAGGTGCGTGGCGAAGTCGGCCATGCGGCGGCCGAACTCGGATTGCGGGTCGATCGAGAAGTGCCTGAGCTGCTCGTCGACGAGTTCAGGAATGGCCGCGGAACGCGTGGTGTTGCGGCGCGGGCTCAGTTCGCGCACACGCGCGAAATCCAGCGAAGGTTTTTCCATTGCCGGATGGTACCCCCAAGCCTGCCGCTCCCGCTCCCTCTCTCGCACCAGCCGGGGAGGGCCGGGGCGAGGGTCCGCTACTACGCCGCTGCCAGCGCCTGCTCGAGGTCCGCGATCAGGTCCTCGATGTGCTCGATGCCGACGGACAGCCGCACCATGTCTTCACTGACACCGGCCCGTTCGAGCTCGGCCGGGTTCAACTGACGATGGGTCGTGCTCGCCGGATGGCAGGCCAGCGACTTGGCATCGCCGATGTTGACGAGCCTGACGAACAGCTTGAGCGCATCCTGGAAGCGACTGCCGCCAGCGAGATCGCCCTCGATGCCGAACGTCAGGATGCCCGACGCGCGGCCTCCCATGTATTTCTGCGCCAGTGCGTGGCTCGGGTGATCCGGCAAGCCGGCATAGTTCACCCAGCGCACCTTCGGGTGCCGCTGCAGGTACTGCGCGACGGCGAGCGCGTTGTCGCAGATCCGGTCCATGCGCAACGCGAGCGTCTCGATGCCCTGCAGGATCAGGAAGCTGTTGAACGGCGAGATCGCTGCGCCCATGTTGCGCAACGGCACGACGCGGGCGCGACCGATGAACGCAGCCTGGCCGAACGCCTCCGTGTACACCACTCCGTGATACGAGACGTCCGGCGTGTTGAGGCGCGGGAACCTGTCCGCGTGCTCCGCCCAGGGAAAATTGCCGGAGTCGACCAGCGCGCCGCCAATGCTGTTGCCGTGACCACCGAGGTACTTCGTGAGCGAGTGCACGACGATGTCCGCCCCGTGCTCGAACGGGCGGCAAAGGTACGGCGAGGGCACCGTGTTGTCGACGATGAGCGGAATGCCGTGACGGTGCGCGATCTCGGCGAGCGCTGCGAAATCGGTGACGTTGCCGGCCGGGTTGCCGACCGACTCGCAGAAGATCGCGCGGGTGTGCCGGTCGATGAGCTTCTCGAACGCCTCCGGCTGACGGTGGTCCGCGAACTTCACCGAGATGCCGTACTGCGGCAGCGTGTGTGCAAACAGGTTGTAGGTGCCGCCGTACAGCGCCGACGAACTGATGATGTTCTGGCCGGCCTCGGTGATGGTCAGCAGCGCATACGTGATTGCCGCCTGGCCGGAGGCGAGCCCGAGTGCTCCCACGCCGCCTTCGAGCGCAGCGACGCGCTTTTCGAGCACGTCGGTGGTGGGATTCATGATGCGCGTGTAGATGTTGCCGGCGACCTTGAGATCGAACAGATCGGCGCCGTGCTGGGTGTCGTCGAACGCGTACGACGTCGTCTGGTAGATCGGTACCGCGACGGCCTTGGTGGTCGGGTCGGGCGAATAGCCGGCGTGGACGGCGAGGGTTTCGAGCTTCATGGTGGAGCCTTGCGGGTCGGTGGGGGCAACCCGCGCATTGTCAGGCAACGGGTCCACCTTGTCCCCGCTTGAGAACCACAGGTTATGCGCTCAGAACGTGGCTGCGAACTGCAGCCACAGCTTGGTCGTGTCCGTGGCGAACCCGTCGGCCTGGTAGTCGGCAAACTTGAGCAGGGCCTCGTAGTTCTTCTTCGCGCCGAACTTGTACGCCGCCGACGCGTCCCACTCGCTGCCATAGTCCTGGCTGAAGGCTTCGGCCTGGAAATCGTGCCACACGAGTTGCAGGGCCACCGGACCCACGCTGGCAGTTGCGCCCAGGCACAGGTCCTCGACGCCGCCGCGTGGAGTCGTCAGGAATTTATCCGCCCAGCCCTGGAAGGCATGCAGTGTCGCGAGCGGCGTCTGGAAGGCGTGGTTCGGCTGGTCGTCGCCTCCAAGCACCTCGTAGCCTGCCTTGAGACCGAACTTGCCGAACGTCGCGCCGCCTTCGAGCAGGTAGTAGTCGGCGGAGTGGTCGTTCAAGTTGTCCGCATAATCGCCTTGGCTGGCGTACGAGGCGAGCCAGTTGAGCTTCGTCGCGTCCGAGACCTTGTACGTTCCAGCCCAGTGCACGCCATACGTGCTGCTCGAAAGCGCCGCGGCGTTCTCGAAGTCGAGCAGGTAGGCGAAGCCAGTCACGGCACCGAACGCGCCGAGGTCCACCTTGCCGTTCAGTGCATGGGTGGCCCCGTGATAGTTCGCGGGCTGCAAGCCCTCGTCGGGGCCGGTGATGCGGTTGACGTTGGCGATGTACGAGTAGTGCAGTTGCGTCTGCGCGAGCGCGCTGCTCTTGAACGTCAATGCGTCGTAGGTCTGCTCGTTCTGGCGCCAGCCGACGTTGCCGATGAACCGCTGGTTGTCGAGCGTGATGCGCTGACGCCCCCCGATGCCGGTAAAGGTTCCGAGTTTCAGCTGCAGGTAGGCCTGGTTCGCCTCCGTGTACTCCGGATCCGCCACGACCGGGCGGTCAGTCACGCCGTTGACGGTGCTGTTGTAGGTGTCGTTGCCAAGCACGGTGACGTTGTCGGCTTCCAGGAAGGCGCTCACGTGGTTCCACTCGCCGGTCTGGTAGTTCAACCGGCTGCGCAGCGTGGAAGCGACGGCGTCGTCGGCGAACGGATCCTGGTCGACAG
>JBAVJR010000425.1:0-5560 GCA_049687855.1 Steroidobacteraceae bacterium
GTTCGAATGCGTCGCGAAGCGCCCGTCGTCGTCGGACGCAACGCGCGGCGTGGTGGAGTTCCGCTATACGCTGCTGAACCAGCGAGACGAGATTGCCTGGACCTGTCGCAGCATCAACCTCGTCGAGACTGGACCGCGCCAGGCGGTCGCCGCATCACTCGCCTGATCACTCATCTGGCGCGATCTTTAGTTCGAGGCCGTCCAGCGCCGGCGTGAACTCCACCTGGCAGCTGAGACGCGACGTCGGCGCGTCGTAATGCTGCAACTCGACCAGCAGTTCCTTTTCGTCGCCCTGCGGCGCGGGCAGTTTCGGCATCCAGTCGGGCTTGATGAAGATGTGGCACGTGGCGCACGAGCAGAGCCCGCCGCAGATGGCCGTGACGCCGTAATCGAATTCCCGCAGCGTCTCCATCAGCTTGACGCCGACACGTCCCTCGACCTCGTGGACGTTGCCGTCGCGGTCGGTCACCACCATCTTCGCCATGCTCGCACCCGTCAGTCGTTGTGATCGAATCAAGGATTATTGCAGCGCAAGACCCCGGATGCACGCGCCTGCAGGTCACGTTCGATCCGTTCCGCCCGGCGAGCCGCCTCTACAGCATCAGGACCTGGCGACGCGGACGCCAGCAGTCCGCGATACCAGAGCCACTGCACGTAATCGAAGGCCCAGCGGGCGCGATCCAGCCTCGCCAGTTCGACGGTCCCGCCCGCGCGGATGTACTGATCGCACAGGAGACCGGTGCCTGCGGCAGACAACCGCAGCTGGCTGGCACAGGACGCAAGGTCGAACACGGCATCGCCCAACCCGGCGTACTCCCAGTCGACCAGCCACAGCCGGCCTGCGGGATCGGTCACCAGGTTCTGCGCGTGGACGTCGTGATGGCAGAGCGCATGCGTCCGACCGGGGCCGAGTTGCGACAGAACCTCCGCGGCGCACGCGGCGAGCGCCGGCCGCGTGGCCTCCGCCGGCAGAACGGCCTCCAGCCGGCGCACCTGCACCGCGAAATCGACGACACGCGTGCCCGGCGGCGGCTTCAGTTCGTGCAGCCGATGCAGTATCGCCGCCACCCGCCGGATCATCTGGTCACGGCCGCCGGCAGAGGGGTCGCCCTTCGCGCTGGCAATCCACTGCGTGACCAGCAGCCGCGCCGCTGGATCGCAACGCACCACTCGCGGCGCGAGCCCGGCTTGCGCGACGAAACGAAGGATCTCGCCTTCCGCGTGCAGGTCGGCGCCGAGCTGTTCATTCCCCGCACGCGCGTACCGCACGAACCGGTCCTGGCCGGGCACCGACACGTGCCAGGCGAAATTGCTGAGGCTGCCCGCGACGGGTTCGAACAGCGCCGCAGCGAGCGAAGCCGTGTCGGCCCCGGTGGCGAGTGCGGCCCGCGCCGCACGCTCAGCCTGCTGCCACTCTGCCCGCATGACCTCTAGTCCCCGCGTGCGGCCGCGAGGCGTGCGTCGCGGCGCCACTGCCAGTAGCCGCGCAGCGCGAGCGTCGTGTACAGCAGGAACAGCAATGAGGTTGCCGCGAGCCCCTGCCGCGCGGCGAGCACGGCCGCGGCAAAGTCCAGTACCACCCAGTACAGCCAGTTCTCGAGCACCTTGCGCGCAACCATCCACGTGGTGAGCACGCTGCCCCACGCGATCGCCGCGTCGAGATAGGGCACCCAGGACGTCCCGGCTCCGCGCGTGATCACCCAGCCATTCACGAGCGCGAAGACGGCGATGGCGGCCCAGGCCAGCGCATGCTGCCGTACAGTCCAGCGACTGACGGCGAGAGGCCTCTCCCGCGCGGAGCCGCGCCAGGAGCGCCAGCCATAGACCGACATGGCGACGTAGAAGACCTGCAGCGCGGCCTGCATGACGAGGCCCGCGCGCGCGAAGACGACCAGATAGAGCACCGCACTGGCGACGGCGAACGCCCAGCACCAGGCGCTCTGCCGGATCGCGAAACCGAGGTAGCCGAGCGCGAGGCCAGCCGCCACCCATTCGATGGCGGGCACGGCCGCGAATGCGCCGGGCACCGAGTCGAGCAGGGTCAACCTTCGTCCGACGTCGGCTTGCCGCCGAGCACCTTCATGACGAAGACGGCGCGGCGCTCGGCGCCGAACGTGCGGCGCGTTTCCTGCTCGAGCGCCGCAAACAGCAGGCCGTGCTCGCCGGCCACCTGCGTGCTCATCGCGTTGGTCACGACGTCGAGGTCCGGGTAGGCGTTGAGGCGTTCGATGAAGTCCTTGATCGGCGGCACGTAGTCCGCATCGAGGGGGTAGAGGCTGATTTCAACTGCGGTGCGCATCGGTCTGTCCTCGTGAGTGCCTGCAGTGCGGTCACCAGCGCCACTGCAAAGTGATTCCCGCAAGCCGTCCGTCGCCGCGCTGGACGTACAGCTTGTTGGCATAGTCTGGCGGCTCGAGCCCGAAAAAGAACCCGCGGACCGCGTAATTCCCGTTCATGACGTTGCGCGCCCAGGCCTCGACCGACCAGGGGCCGCGGGAGTAACCCGCCTTGAAGTTGAGCAACGTGTACGGGTCCGAACGCTGGTCGTGGCTGGTGTCGAAGTAGAACGCGTCGACTCCGTTCAGGTCCGCGCGGGCCATCCACCCTTCCCCGTTACCCCATTGCGCGGACAGCGAGTACTGATATCCCGGTGCATGCGCCTGCTCCCGACCGTCGAGATCGCGCTCGCCATACTGGTATCCGACGTACTCGGTATGCAGCAACCCGAGCGTAGCGCCGAGGCTCAAGCGCTCGACGGGCTGCCAGGCGAGCGAGGCTTCGAGTCCAAAGTTGCGGCCCTTGGCAGCGTTATCGGCATAGAAGACGTACGACAGCGGATCGCCCGGATCGAGCTGGAACGAGGTCGCCACCTGCTGGTCTTCGCGCCACATGTAGAAGAGCGCGATATCGCCCTGCACTCTTGCCGCGGCGTCGCTGAAGCGCATGCCCGCCTCCGCGTTCCACAGGTACTCGGGCCTGAACTGGCGCCGGTCGTCCGGCACGAACTGCCCGATGTTGAAACCGCCGGCCTTGTAACCGCGCGCCACCGTGGCGTACCACTGGTTCGACTCACCGAGCGGCCCCTGCAACGAGACCTGGCCGCCGACCATCGTGTCGCGTGGGTCGAAGCGCGCGCCATCGGAATCACTGTAGTCGGCCGACCGCGTTTCGACACGCATTCCCGCGGTGAGCGACAGGTCGTGCGGCAACCTCCACTCCGCCTCGCCGTAGGCCGCAAGGCTGGTCGCTGCGTAACTGGTCTCGAGCAGTGGACGCAGGAGTTCGCCCGCGAACTCGTCGCGCTGCTGCGAGTCTTCATCGAGCCGCAGCACATAGACACCCGCCACCCAATCGACTGCGTCGTCGGGGCCGCTCTCGATACGGAGGTCCTGGCTCAAAGTCGACCGCGCGCGCGCGTAGCGTGAGAAATAATCGTAGGGCGCGAATGCGCCCCAGTACGCGTCGTTGCCCCAGTCGCCATCGAAACTGTACACGCTGTCGGACCACGCATACGCGCTGACGCTGCGCACCGTATAACGCCCGAGCCTGCCCGCAACGTCCGCCGATACGCCGTGCGTCCGCTGCGCGTCGCGACCCGGCTGGTCGGAGAGCATCGTGCGCGAGTTGTCGGGCGTGAAGGCGTCGAAGCCGTTGTCAATGTCCACGTACAGGGCGGCGAGGTCCGCGCGCCAGCCCGGCGCCAGCTCCCACCGCAGCTTGCCGCGCAGCGTCGACTCCTCGCGACCATTCGTGTCGTCACGATCGAGGTAGGCGTTGTGCAGGAACCCGTTGCTCGAGAAACGCTGGCCGGCGATGCGCCAGGCCGAACCTGCGTCGCCGACCGGGCCGCCACCGGCCATGCCTGCCGACCAGGTGTCGTGTTCGGCACCGGTGACCTCCACGTGCAGATCGGGGACCGTCGATGCGTCCCGCGTCTTGATCTTCACCAGGCCCGCGAGCGCATTCGCTCCATATCGCGTGCCTTGCGGACCGCGCAGGACTTCGACCTGCCGGGTATCGAACAGCGTGGCCGGCATGCCGACACCGCTCAGGTCGATGTCGTCGATGAGAAAGCCGACCGACGGATTCGGCGCGCCCTGGTACTGCTCGAGCTCGCCGATGCCGCGCAACTGGAAAAAGCGTGGCCGCGACGTGCCGCCCGACCAGTTGAGGTTCGGCACCAGGCCGAGCACGTCGGCAAAATGCTGCAGCCCGGCGGACTGCAGCGTGTCCTGGCCGAGCACCGTGATGCTCGCCGGCAACTCCGTGGCCGACTGGTCCCGCAGCGAGGCCGTGACGATGATTTCTTCGAGCGGCGGCGAGGGCTGCTCGACAGCCGGGCTTGCGGCGGCAGCCGGGCCCGCCGCCACGAGGAGCGCGCTCACCAGCAGGTCGACCCAGGCAACGGGCGACTTGCCGCGCGGCCGGCACGGGGCGCGCAATGAATACGAATGAACTGGAGACGGTCCGGGACGCATACCCACTCCCTACGCCGGTACTAACCGGATCAGGTTCAACGGGTTCGTCGATGTGCGGCGCCGCTTTGCGCGCCCGCGGTCGACATCTCAGGCCCTGCAGGCCACCCCAAGGTGACGCGAATTATAGTGCCTTATGGCGGTGCGGGGACCTGAAAATGTTGACGGGGCCGAGCGGCTGGGCACTAATGCGCATCCTCGAAGCCAAGGAAGTCCGCCGCCGCCATGACCCAGCGCAAATGCCGCCTGTTCCTCGTCGATGCCTTCACGCGGGAGCGTTTCTGCGGCAACCCTGCCGCGGTCGTGCTCGATGCGGACGTGCTCGAGGAGCAGGAGATGCGCCGCATAGCGCGCGAGCTCGCAGGCTTCGAAGTGGCGTTCGTGCTCGGTTCGGATTCGCCCGAGTACGACGTCGAGCTGCGTTTCTTCTCGCCGCGCCGCGAGGTCGGATTCGTCGGTCATGCGACGGTCGCTGCGCACTACGTGCGCGCGATGGCCGATGGCGTGCCGCGCGGCAAGGTCCGCCAGAAATCGGCGGCAGGCATCGTCGGCGTCGAAGTGAGCGGCAAGGCGCCCAACCTGCGCGTCACGATCGACCAGACACCCGCAACGTTCGGCCCCATCGTGCCGGAAGAACGCCTGGGCCCGGTGCTCGATGCGCTGGGCATCAGTTCGTCGAGCCTGCACCCGGCCTGCCCGGTGCAGGTGATGAGCACGGCGAACTCGCGCCTGCTGATCGGTCTGCAGTCGCCCGACACGCTCGACTCGCTGCAGCCGAAGATGGACCAGCTGATCCACCTCACCTCGCACGTGGGCGCGGACGGCTTCTTCGTCTTCGCCGTCAAGCCGGGCTCGGACCCCATGACCACCGAATCGCGCATGTTCTGCCCGGTGATCGGCGTACCGGAGGATCCGGTCAGCGGCAACGCGCACGGCATGCTCGGCGTGTACCTGCTGCACCAGGGGCTGCTGACTGCGGAAAATGGCAGCGCGTCGTTCGTCGGCCTGCAGGGACGGTTTGTCGATCGCCCGGGCAAGGTCGAGGTCACCGTTGCGGCCAGCGGCAAGCGCGCCTCGGGCGTGCG
>JBAVJR010000426.1:0-7966 GCA_049687855.1 Steroidobacteraceae bacterium
ATGCCGGATCGAGCGCCTGACATCACCGGCCTCTGTATTTCTTCCGAGTGCACGAAAGGCTGAGGCGCTGCTGAAACTGCAGCGGTTGATCCGGGACCTTCCCCGGAGCGCGTATCTGCCTTTCCAAGCTCGGGGGAAGGTCCCGGATCGACCGCTTGAAGCGAGCGCGTGTCTGCCTTTCCGAACTCGGGGGAAGGTCCCGGATCGACCACCTGCAGCGAGCGCGTGTCTGCCTTTCCAAGCTCGGGGGAAGGTCCCGGATCGAGCGCCTGTAGCGACCGCGTATCTGCCTTTCCAAATTGCGAAAGGACAGCTTCAGACGTGCGTTGGTTCGGATTCGTCGACCAGCACGGTGACGGCGACATCCGCCGTGACGTTGCCGATGGTACGGAAGATGTCCGGCAGGATTTCCACCGCGACGAGGATGCCCAGCACGTCGACCGGCAGGCCGAGCGCCGCGCAGATCGGCGCCACGCTCGCAATGAAGGACACCTGGCCGGGCAGGCCGACGGAGCCGACGCTGACGGCGAAAGCGACAAAGATCGCGCCGATCATCTGCAGCACGTGCGGCTCGACGCCATACATCGCCGCGATGAAGAAGCAGACGGCGAGGTTGCCGAGCGGACTCGTGTAGCGGAAGACCGCGACCGCCAGCGGCAGCACTAGGCCTGCGATCCGCGGCGCCACGCCCAGTCTTTCCCGCACGCACTCGATCATCACTGGCAGCGTCGCCAGCGAACTCTGCGTGCTGGCCGCAACGACCTGCACGGGTGCGACCTCCCTGGCGAAAACGCCGACACGCACGCGTCCGCGAGCCGCGACGACGATGTAAATGAACAGCGTGGCGATCGCGATCACGGCGGCGACCGTCGTCGCGTACTGCACCAGCAGGCCCGCAGCGCCGAAACCCGCCTTGCGGCCCACGCCCAGTGCCAGGGCGAAGACGCCGACTGGCGCCACCAGCAGCACCCAGTGCACCATCACGACCATCGCTTCCGCCATGGCCCCGAAGAATCCCGTGAGCGCGTTCCTTTGCGGTGCGGGCAGTTTCGTCGCGGCGAAGCCGAACAGGATCGCGAACACCACCAGCGCCAGGATGGCGTTGTCCGCCGCTGCCGCGACGATGTTCGGCGGCAGCAGTTGCTGCAGCCAGTCCGTCCAGCGGACGCTGGCAACCGCACCCGCGCTCCCCTGGCTCGCGCCGGCAACGAAGGCGTCGGCGGTCGCGCGGTCGACCGGCCACAGCGCGAGCAGGCCTTGCGTCAGCAGGACCGCCAGCGCACCCGCAACGAACAGCAGGAAGGCGAACCAGCCGATCGCGCGGGATGCGAGCCGTCCGGTCGCCATCGCGTCCGCGACGCTCGCAACGGCCGCCACCAGCATCGAGAACACGAGCGGTCCGACCGTCATGCGCAGTGCGTTGAGCCAGAGCGTGCCGATCGCCTCGATGCCGCTCGCGATCGAGTGCGCGAGCTCGCTACCGGAGTGATCGATCCATGCGCCGAGGCTGATGCCGAGCGCCAGCGCGCCAAGGACGATCCAGTGCCGTAGCTGACCCACGCGGCGCGCGTCAGTTGGCCGCGAGCCAGTCGAAGAGGGTCCGCGCGAAACGCACTTTCTGCTCCTTGCCGGCGACTACGTGCGCCACATCGTCCCACAGAATGCCCTTCGCGCCGCGGATTCCCTGCTCGATCGGCAGTGTATTGCGCGGCGACGTCACGACGTCCTTGCCCGCATGGATGATCAGCGAGGGACAGGCGATCTGGCGCAGCCGTTCTTTCGAGTCGAATGCGACGCAAGCGTCGATCAGCCGCGAGTGCGCTGCGTAACGGCCGTTGAGTTCCTTCCAGCCGCCGGACAGCCCGAGCAGCCGCTCCTTGTGCGCGTTGTAGTAATCGGCGTCGAAGGAGAGCAGGGTAACCGCCTGCTGGAACGGCAGGAACCCGAGGTCGCGGTGGATCCAGCGGAACATCTCGAGCTGGTCACGCAGGAAGTCGTCGACTTCGCACCAGGCACCCATGTTGAGCATGCTGCGGGCGAGGTCGGGACGGCGGATCGCGATTTCCTGGCAGACGCAGGCGCCCATGCCGACGAGGCCCATCAGGTGCACGTTGCGGAGGCCGAGGTGGTCGAGCAGGCCGATCGCGTCGTTGGCGTGCAGTTCCATCGTCGAGGGCACGCTGAGGTCGTCGCCGGATTCGCGGATGCCCCGGTAATCGAACAGGATCACCTGGTAGCGCTCGGTGAGCCCGCGCGCCAGGTGGTGGTGGTTGTCGTGGCAGAAAGTGCCCCATCCCCCCATGCACAGCACGGGGTCGCCCTTGCCCAGCACTTCGTAATACATGTCGTGGCCGTTGATGCGGACGTGGGGCATGCGCGTCACTCTGGCGGGGGCGGCCCGGAACGGGGCTGCAGGGATCATTCCATAGCGCTCGGGGACTGGTAAAGTGGCGCACCATTTTCCGGACGCGCACCTGGGGGACGTCGGTGACCTACGCTGCCATCACGGGCTGGGGCAAGTGCCTGCCGCCCAATGTCCTGACCAACGCCGACCTGGCGACTTTCCTCGACACCAACGACGAGTGGATCATGTCGCGCACGGGCATCAGCGAACGGCGCATCTCGCACGTGTCGCTCGAGGAGATGGCGTACGTCAGCTCCATGCGGGCGCTGGCTGCGGCGGGCCTCGATCCCGCCGACGTCGAACTGATCGTCATCGGCACCTGCAGCTTCGACGACCAGGTGCCGAACCAGGCTTCGGGCCTGCAGGTGCGGCTGGGCGCGAAACGCGCAGCCTCGTACGACGTGAACACGGCGTGCACCAGTTTCCTGTACGCGCTCAGCACCGCCAATGCATTGATCCGCACCGGCGTCGTCAAGAACGCGGTGGTGGTCGGCGGTGAGCTGATCTCGGCCTTCATGGACTGGCACAACCGCGGTGTGTGCGTGCTGTTCGGCGACGGCTGCGCCGCCGTCGTGCTCCAAGCCACGGACAAGGTCGAAGGGCTGCTCGGTGAAAAACTCGGCTGCGACAGCGACGCGCGCAATACGCTGGTGGTCGCGGGCATGGGCGGTCGCTACTGCAACAAGGGCCTGCCGTACGGCCAGACCTCGTGGACGTTCGAGGGCCCGGAAATCTTCAAGCGCGCGGTGCTCGGCATGTCCGGTGCCTGCGCGGACGTGCTCGCCGCCCAGGGTTACAAGGTCGACGACGTCGACGTCGTGATTCCGCACCAGGCCAACCTGCGCATCATGGATGCGGTCGCCAAGCGCGTCGGCGCACCGGCGGATCGCATGTTCGTCAACGTGCAGAAGTACGGCAACATGTCCGCTGCGACCGTCGCGGTCGCGCTGGTCGAAGCCATCGAAGAAGGCCGTGTCAAACCCGGCAGCCTGCTGCTGCTGCCGGCATTCGGTGCGGGCCTCACCTGGTGCGCGCATCTCGTGCGCTGGGGCCAGCGCACGACGCCGCTCGGCACGACGGACGTCGAACTGCCGCCGAGCGACCGCACGGCGCTCGAAATCGTGCAGGGCTACCTGAAGAAGACGGGCTGAGTTCGCGCGCGACCGGCGATGCCGGAAGTCCGCTGCCAACCATGCTGCCAGCCCGCAAGGCCCTGCTCCAGATCCACCTCTGCGTGGTGATCTGGGGCTTCACGGCCATCCTCGGCAAGCTGATCACGCTGCCCGCGTTCGCGCTGGTCTGGTGGCGCATGTTCCTGGTCGTGGCTGTGCTCGCGGCGCTTCCCGCGTTCTGGCGCGGCGTGCGGCGCATGAGTCCGCGCACGATCGGCATCTTCTCCGGCATCGGCGTCGTGGTCGCGTTGCACTGGGTGACCTTCTATGGCGCGATCAAGCTCGCGAATGCCTCGGTCGCAGCCACGTGCATGGGCGTGGCACCGATCATCATGTCCGTCGTCGAGCCGTGGATCACCAGCAAGCGTTTCGACCCGCGCGAACTGGTGATCGGCATTGCAGCCGTGCCGGGCGTGATGCTCGTTGTCGGTGGCACCCCGGACGGCATGCGGCTCGGTATTGCCGCAGGCGTGCTGTCGGCCTTGCTCGTCGCGGTGTTCGGCTCGCTGAACAAGCGTTTCGTCGAGTCCGGCGAGCCGCTGGCCGTGACGGGTCTCGAACTGGCGGCGGGCACGGTGTTCCTGACGGTGCTGGCCCTCGCGTTCGGGGGAGACATGACGCGACTGCCGTTGCCCGATGCCCGCGATGCGGCGCTGCTGCTCGTGCTCTCGATCGCCTGCACACTGTTGCCGTTTGCGCTGTCACTGGTCGCGCTGCGCAACCTCAGCGCCTTCAGCGCGCAGCTGGCGGTCAGCCTGGAACCCGTCTATGCCGTCGTCCTGGCGATGCTGCTGCTGTCCGAGCAACGCGAACTCAGCCTGCAGTTCTATGCCGGGCTGGCGGTCATACTCGGCAGCGTGTTCGCCCACGCAATGCTGAAACGCGCCTGATTGCGCGCGTCGCGCCTGCGCTCGGGCTCTTGCGGCGGAACTGACATTTCCCGAATTGACGCATATGTGTAACTGCCAGAGACTTCCGCGGCCCGACGGCCCCCCGGTTGACGCGAGGGTCGCTCGGCCTGGCCAGCTCCCCGGGACGGCGGGTCGGCGGCCAGCATGCAGCGGTGTTCAGCGCGAAAGAGCGAGTGAGGGACCATGAAGATGAACCAGCTGAGAATTGCCGTGGCAGCGATACTCGCCGCGGCTCCCCTGGCGGTTTCTGCAGCTGAGCCGTCTGGTTCGGTCGAGGCCCGGCTCAGGGCTCTCGAGGATCGCCAGAACCAGCTCGAAAAGCAGCTGGTCGAGCGTGATGCGCGCATTCGCGAACTCGAATCGCAACTGAAGCCGGCGGCGCCCACCGTGCCTGCCGTCATGGCTGCGTCCGCTGCTGGCACGCCACCCGCGGGGCAGGCGGCGCCGACGACTGCGGCGGCGACCCAGGCCCTCCAGGAGGCGCCCGTCGTCAACCGCGTGTTCGGCGAAAGCAGCGCCGCTGCACCGGAGTCCTGGGGTCGCTACGAAGGCGGCAAGGGGATCGTGCTGGCCCGCTCGGACAATGCCGAAGTCGACTTCAGCGTCTTCACGTACCTGCGCTACCTGAACCAGGGCGGCTTGGACGACACCTACACCGACGCGTTCGGCCGCACCAAGGCGCTGGACCTGCGCAACGACCTGCAGATCCAGAAGATCACGCTGAACTTCAAGGGCTGGCTGTTCAATCCCGATTTCCGCTACCTGTTCTATACCTGGACGAGCAACACGAGTCAGGGGCAGGACGCCCAGGTCGTGGTGGCCGGCAACCTGAGCTACCGCTTCAGCGATGCGTTGAGCGTCGCGGGCGGCATCGGTGCGCTGCCGAGCACGCGGTCGACGAACTACACGTTCCCGAACTGGCTGCGCGTCGACCACCGCACGATCGCGGACGAGTTCTTCCGCGGCTCGTACACCTCCGGCATCTGGGCGTGGGGCAAGCTCACCGACACGGTGAAGTACCGTGTGATGATCGGCAACAACCTGAGCCAGCTGGGCGTCGACGCGGGCGAGCTCGACTCGAACTTCAACACCGTCTCGGGCGCGCTGTGGTGGATGCCGACGACTGGGGAGTACGGTCCAGCCGACGGCCTGGGCGACTACGAGATGCACGACGATGCCGCCACGTTGTTCGCGGTGAACTACACGCGCAGTCGCGAGGACCGCCAGAGCCAGCCGGGCCTCGATGACTTCGAGAACACGCAGATCCGGCTTTCGGACGGCACAGTGATCTTCCAGGCCGATCCGTTCGGGACCGGCACGGCGGTCAACAAGGCGACCTACCAGATGATCGCCGCCAGCGCGGGCGTGAAGTACCGTGGCTGGTCGCTCGACGGCGAATACTACTGGCGGCAGGTGGACGACTTCCAGGCGACGGGTCCGATGCCGTTCGAACAGATGAACGATCATGGCTTCCAGCTGCAGGGGTCGTACATGGTCCTGCCTCAGTCGCTGCAGGCTTACGTGTCAGGCTCGAAAATCTACGGCGAGTACGGCGACCCATGGGATGCCGCGCTCGGCGTCAACTGGTATCCGATGAAGCGCCGCGAATTGCGCGTGAACGTGCAGGGCCTGTACCTGCAGGATTCGCCGGTCGGTTATGCGAGCGTGCCTTTCGCCGTCGGCGGCAATGGCTGGGTGTTCTCGACGGACTTGATGCTCAACTTCTGACGGCGTTGGCCGTGGCTACGGCGGAATTGCGTGGCCGCTTCCACCAGCGCCAGAGCATCAGCACGGCGTACGCGGCGATGTAGAGCGCGGGCTCGCGCCAGTCGGCCTTCACCAGCCACAGGAAGTGCAGGGAGCCGAGCAGGGCGGCGACGTAGACGAGCCTGTGCAGCGAATGCCATCGTCGCCCCAGCCGTCGCATCCACTTGTCCGTCGATGTCACCGCCAGCGGCAGCAGCAGCACGAGCGCAGTGAATCCCACGGTGATGAACGGGCGCTTGACGATGTCCACCGCGATGCCGTTCAGGTCGAGACCGCGGTCGAGCACGAGCCAGGTCAGGAAGTGCAGCACCAGGTAGGTGAAGGCCCACAACCCGAGCATGCGTCGCAAGCGCATCAGGCGGGGTTGGCGCAGCGTGACCGCGGCCGGACGGACGCAGAGCGTCAGCAGCAGCAGGCGCAGTCCCCAGAGCCCGAGCCCGTGCAGCAGAGCCTCGACCGGGTTTGGTCCGAGCGACAGGCTGGACACGCCGAACGCGCGCAGCGCCAGCCACAGCAACGGCAGCGTGCACAGCATGAACAGCGCAGGCTTGTCGGCCCGGAAACGCTTCGCAGCCGGGCGCGCAGGGGCTTTCATGTGCAGCGGCTCAATAGAACTTGCGCAGGTCCAGCCCAGAGTAGAGCGCGGCTACCTGGTCGGCGTAACCGTTGAACGGCAGCGTCGCCTGCTTCGAGGCAAACAGGCTGGCGCCAATGCGCCTCTCCTGCGCCTGGCTCCAGCGCGGGTGGTCCACGCTGGGGTTCACGTTGGCGAAAAAGCCGTATTCGTGCGGCGCCGAAATGTTCCATGACGTGGGCGGCTGCCGTTCGGTGAAGCGGATCTCGACGATCGACTTGATGCCCTTGAAGCCGTACTTCCAGGGCACGACCAGTCGCAACGGGGCGCCGTTCTGGTTGGGCAGGCTCTGGCCGTACAGTCCCACCGCGAGCAAGGCCAGCGGGTGCATGGCCTCATCGATGCGCAGGCCTTCGACGTAGGGCCAGTCGAGCACGGGGAAGCGCTGGCCGGGCATCTCGCTCGGCCGCAGGACAGTCTTGAACGCAACGTACCTGGCTTTCGACGTGGGCTCGAAGCGTCGCAGCAGGTCGCCAAGCGGGAATCCGACCCACGGAATCACCATCGACCAGGCCTCGACGCAGCGCAATCGATAGATCCGCTCCTCCAGTGCGTGGGGCTTGAGAATGTCTTCGAGTGTGTAGGTGCCAGGCCTCGCGCACTCACCAGTGACGGCCACCGACCAGGGCTGCGGCTTGAACTTGCCGGACTTCCGGGCCGGATCCGCCTTATCTGTACCAAATTCGTAGAAGTTGTTGTAAGTCGTTATATCTTCAAGGGAATTGGGGGCTTCCTTCAGGCTGAATCGAGGATTCCGGGTGTACTTCAACTGGGCCGCCGAGGCGTCTCGAGGGAGGCCTGCGCCTACGGCGCCGGCGGCGGCCAGCGCCGTGATCACCTCGCGCCGATTGAAATAACGGTCGCGCGGGGTGATCTCGGAGGGGAGGGGTTGCAGATTCGGTTTGGTGCGTCGCATTCGGATGAGACCTGCGAAAGCCTGCTCGGTTCGGCCGGGGAGGTTTTAACATGGTTACCGGTCATGCGGCTTACGCTGCTGTCGCCGGCGGTGCTCGTCATTTCGTTCGTACTGCAGTGCTCTGGCGCGGCTGTCACGCCGGGCGACGGTCGGTGCATGCTG
>JBAVJR010000427.1:0-1822 GCA_049687855.1 Steroidobacteraceae bacterium
GTTGCACAGGCGCTTCGCTTCGGCGGCTCAGCGCAGCGGGCGCATCGCCGCCGTCGCCGATGTGGCCGCTGCCACCGGCGCCCCGCCGCGCGTGACGGCCACGCGTGGGGCCGACAAGGTGTCGACCAGGGGGCTGTTCAGCTTGACGGCCAGCGAGACCACCGTCTGCGACGGGTCGTGCGGCAGCGCGCGCCAGGGTTCTGCGCCATGCGCGAGCAGGTAGGCCACGACGTCGCGCTGCATCGCCGGGTCGGGCATGAAGGCCGGCGTGATCACGCGCGCCAGCGGTACCCAGTGAAACTGATTGCCGTTGGTGGGGGGTGCGCGGTTGACCAGCGAGGGCACGCGCTGCACCCACCAGTCCAGCGCGGCAAAGTCACCGTTGCGCAGCGCCTGCTCGAACCCGGGCGTGAGCTGGCCGCTGTAGGCGCCGAGGCCGGCGTTGGCCGTGTGCCCGCGCGCTTCCAGCTCGCGGGCCAGCGGCGATCCGAGGTGGCTCGGGTGCAGGGCGCCGAACATGCCGAACGGCAGCTCGTTCGCGCGCAACTGCTCTTGAGCCAGCCAGGTGTCGAGCACGCCGTCGAGCCGGGCCACGCGGGCGCTCGGGCAGCTCAGCGCGCGCACCACATCGTGGTGGATCGCGCGAGCGTCCACTTCGGCCAGCCAGCGCAGCGACGCGAGCTGCGACGATGTGGCCTGCGAGAACTCGGGGCAGGGGTGCATCTGCGCCAGCGCCACCCACGGTGGCGTGCGGCACGATTCCGGCGAGGCACCCTTGGCAATCAGTTCGGGCAGCATCGGCCAGAACGCCGGTTCACGCGCGGCCAGCGTCAGCGGGCAGATCGGCAGTCCGGAGGTGGTGACGTCTTTGGTCACCAGGCTGCCGGCCACATAGGCGCCGCAGCGCTGCTGGAACGCCCGTTCGACGCTGTTCAGCTTGCGGCAGGAGGTCGGGTCGCCCTCGGTGAACTTGTCGTACACATGCATCGCCACCAGCGTTGTCGTGCAGCCGCTCGTGAGAAACGTGCCGGCCGTCACGGCGAGCGCGGCAGCAATGCGGTGCAGGGGTTTCATGGCGGTGTGCTCGGTGGCCCGGACTTCGGTTACTGGCGTTGATTCAGTATCAAGATCCATGCCCCGACCCAGTCTGACAGGACCCGTCGGCCAGGGGTAAGGGAGTGTTGCCGGCGGGCCTTGCCGCGCCGCTCGCCCACCGCTAGTCTGGGCGCCTCGCCTGCTGGCCGGAGCTGCTCATGCGTGCTTTCCTCGCCGTCGTGTTGTTGGTGCTCGCTTCGCCGATTGCGGCGCAGGAGCGGGCACTGAACAAGGAAGTGATCGTCCCTGCGCCGATCGACGCGGTCTGGCAGGCCTGGACCACGCGCGAGGGCATCGTCTCCTTCTTCGCGCCCGATGCAGACATCGACGCGCGCGTCGGAGGCGCCTTTCACGTCCACATGGACCCGCTCGCGCAGCCGGGCATGAAGGGCGCCGACGACATGCGCTTCATGGCGCTGCAGGCGCCGACGATGCTGAGCTTCGACTGGAACGCGCCGCCGCACCTCGCGCAGGCGCGCCAGCAGCGCACCTTCGTGGTCGTGCGCCTGAAGGATGTCGACGGTCGCTCGACCCGCGTCACGCTGCACCACACAGGCTGGGGCGACGGCGGGCAATGGGACCAGACCTTTGCCTACTTCGACCGCGCCTGGGGCAACGTGCTGGCCAACCTGAAGAAGCGCTTCGAATCCGGGCCGCAGGACTGGACGGAGTGGATGGCGCAGTTGCGCAAGTTCCACGAGCAGCCGGCCGCGGCCAAGCCCTGAGC
>JBAVJR010000428.1:0-6382 GCA_049687855.1 Steroidobacteraceae bacterium
GCGCGGATGGTGCCGTGCAGGCGTCGGCGTGCAGCGGTCGAGGAAGTCCGCGACCCACGGTCCCGCTGCATTCACCACGAGCCGCGCGCGCAGCGTTCGTTCGCGGCCGTCGGTTGCGCGCAGCGTCGCGATCCACTGCCCGCCATCACGCTGTAGCCCGGCGCAGGCCGTGCGCGTCAGCACCTCGGCGCCGCGCTCGAGCGCATCGATGGCATTGGCAACGACCAGTCGCGCGTCGTCTACCCAGCCATCCGAGTACTCAAAGCCCTTGCGGTAATGCGCTTCGAGCGGCTTCCCGGCGGGATGCGTGCGCAGGTCGATCGTCTTCGACGCCGGCAGGTTCCTGCGCCTGGCCAGGTGGTCGTACAGGAAGAGGCCGGCGCGGATCATCCACGCGGGGCGCAGGTACGAGTCGTGCGGCAGCACGAAGCGCAGCGGCCAGGACAGGTGCGGTGCAGAGGCGAGCACCACCTCGCGCTCCTGCAGCGACTTCCGCACCAGTCCGAAGTCGTAGAACTCCAGGTAACGCAGTCCGCCATGGACCAGCTTGGTGCTGGCCGATGACGTGTGCGATGCCAGGTCGTGCTGCTCGCAGAGCACGGTGCGCAGCCCGCGTCCCGCCGCGTCGCGCGCGATGCCCGCGCCGTTGATGCCGCCGCCGACGACCAGGACGTCGCAGGATTCGATCATGGGGGTCACCGGTAGAGCAGCACGGCAGCGCGCTGCTCGTTCCAGGCGAGTTCATCGACACGCGTGAGGGCATCGAGATCGCCAGGGAGCGCCGCGTGATCGTCGACCCAGGTGCGCAGCAGTTCACTGCCATTGATCAGGTCGATGGCCAGCCGGTCGTTTTCGTACTCGTAGGGGAAATCACGCCACAGGTCGTAACCCGGCTGCAGGTTGCGCAGCGCCTTGAGAGCCAGCGCCTGCAGGCGCCACGGACGGAATGACGCGTGATCGTACGAACCGTCTTCGACGTGCGTCTGCAGGCCTGCGCAGAGCAAACCCTGGTGCTTGTGGAACGTCGGCTCGAACCAGCAGGGACGCAGCCGGCAGCCCGCGAGCCACTCGGGGGCGGCACGGTGCATCTCGGCCACGATTGCGCCGATGTCGAGGCCGGGCGCGCCGAACAACTCGAGCGGACGCGTGGTGCCGCGACCTTCGGAAAGCGTGGTGCCTTCCAGCATCACGGTGCCCGGGTAGCAGCGCGCCATCGAGAGGTTCGGTGCGTTGGGGCTCGGGTTGATCCAGGACCGCTCACCGAGCGGCCAGCCGAACCCCGGCGCGGATTCCGGCCGCCACCCTGTCATTTCGACGACGCGGTAATCGACCTCGAGATCGAAGCGGCGAATGAACCAGCGGCCCATTTCGCCGAGCGTCAGCCCGTGCCGCATCGGCATTTCGCCAGCGCCGACGAAGCTTTCCCAGCCAGGCCGCAGGCTCAGGCCCTCGACGGGGCGACCGATCGGGTTCGGGCGGTCGAGCACCCACACGCTCTTGCCGAGCCTGGCCGCCGCTTCGAGTACGTAGCGCAGCGTCGTGATGAAGGTGTAGATGCGGCAGCCGAGGTCCTGCAGGTCGACGAGCAGCACGTCGAACGTGTCGAGCATCGCGTCCGTGGGGCGCCGCACCTCGCCGTAGAGGCTGAAGATCGGTATGCCATGCTGCGGATCGTGGAAGTCGGGCGACTCCACCATGTTGTCCTGCTTGTCGCCGCGCAAGCCGTGCTGCGGGCCGAAGGCGGCAGTGAGTCGCACGTCGTCGAGCGCGGCCAGCGCATCGAGCGAATGCGTGAGGTCGGCCGTGACCGAGGCCGGATGCGCGAGCAGTGCGACGCGGCGGCCGCGCAAGTCCTGGCGCAGTGCGGGATCGGCGCAGAGCCGGTCGATCCCGAACTTCACGAGCCCGGGTTCCGCACGGCTTCACGCAGCAGGTCCGTCGAGCCGGCCGGTTGCTTGCCGACCTGGAGCACGAAGCTGAGCCGGTGATGGAAGTCGGGCAGCGCCGAAGGATGCGTGAGCGCCCAGTACGTCAGGCGGCCATCCTTCTCTTCGACGACGGCCGCAGCGCCGGCACGCAACGGCAAGCCCGGTTGCGGCACCGGCAGTTCGGCGAGGTAGGTCACGGCCGTCAGCACCAGTCCCCGCTGGGTGGGCCGCACTGCCACGCGCGGCGGCCGCTGCACTTCGATCGGTGCCATGCCGCGCCGGTAGCCGACGAATCCGTACATCGCCCACGCGGTCGACGGCGAGAAATTGAGTTCGCAATACGCCTCACTGTCGGGCAGCGCGACGAAGACCTCGAAACACGTGTGGTGCCACAGTTCGTCGGTGCGCACGGCGGGGCGCGGCGGCGGCAGCGCGACCTGCGACATGTCGGCGTCGAGCACGAACCGCACGGCGAGCTTGCCGGCGCCGCCGATGCGCGCGCTCGCGGTGATGCCACGCACCGCGTTGCTCGGACTGGAGGGATGACAGGCCAGGGCGACCGTCTGCGGCTGTGTTCTTCTCATTGGAACAATTCTAATGGGACCGGCTCAGATTGGCTCGATCAAACTCGGGTCCGGTCGCTCATCGGGTACGCGATGCTAGCAGTTCGCGTCACCGGTCCGCAGGGCGGCACTGCGCTAGGATAGGAGGCGGATCCGGATTACCGTCAGGGAGCGAAGACCCGGCATGGGAGCATCGATCGTCGTCTGCGCGCTGGCCGTGGCGGCATTGCTCGTCGCGGAGCGGCGCGAATCGCAGGCGGGCAAATGGTTCACGAAGCCAATCGCTTCTGCGGCATTCATTGCCGTCGCCGTGTTCGCGGGCACGCTCGACTCGGACTACGGGCGCCTGATCCTGCTCGGCCTCGGCCTCTGTCTGCTCGGTGACGTCCTGTTGATCCCCGAGGGTCGTCTCGCGGTGTTCCGGGCCGGCGTGTTCGCGTTCCTCGCGGGGCACGTCGCGTTCACCGCTGCATTCCTGACCCAGCCGCGCAGCATGCCCTGGCTGGCCGTCGCGGTTGTGGTACTCGCCCTGGCGCTGTCGGGCGTCTGGCGCTGGCTCAGCCCCAAGCTGCCGGCGGACATGCGTCTGCCGGTGCAGGCCTACTTCGTGGTCATCGGCGTCATGACTGCACTGGCCTGCGCAGTGAGCGGGGCGGGCGGTCCAACTGTCGTTGCCGCAGGGGCGATCGCCTTCACGGCTTCCGACATCTCGGTGGCTCGTGATCGCTTCGTCCACCAGGAGTTCGCCAATCGCGCGTGGGGCTTGCCGCTGTATTACCTGGCGCAGGTGCTGCTGGCGCTCAGTCCGTCGTCGATCGGCGGCTGATCCGCCGCGACCCGAACGATGCTCCAACCCGACGAATCCCTGCCAAGCGTGTTGCGCGTTCCTGCGCCGTGGTCGCTGCGTGGGCACGCGTGGATGGTGGCGCTGCGACTGCCCGCCGGAGACCCGGCACGGACGGCCTTCGTGCCCCCCGATCTGCGTGCAACGGTGAAGGCGGCTTTCTCCGTGCTGATGTGCGTCGTCTACGACGAGGCGCCGTGCGGGCCCTACCGCGAGCTGCTCTTCATCCCGGGCACGATGAAATTCGGCGATGCACGCCACCCCTCGATCAGCCGCATCCTGGTGTCGACCTGGGACAGCGTCGCGAACGGCCGCAGCAACTGGGGCATTCCGAAAGACCGGGCCGACTTCGAATGGGTGCGCAGCGAAGACGGCGACCACTGGCGCGTCGCGAGCGACGGCCATGAACTGTGCTCGCTCGAATTCACCGCACCGACGGGTGTGCGGCTGCCGCTCAGGACGGCATGGGTGCCGCGCAAGCTCGGCACACTGGCGCAGCGGCTGGACGGCCGGACGTACTACTACCGGCCGGAAGCCACGGGTGGCCTGCGACTGTGCCGGTTGCGCCAATGGCGATTCGACCCGGAACTGTTCCCGGACCTGTCCCGCGCAACCGTGCTCGCGGCCCTGCGCATCGAGGATTTCAACATGGCCTTCCCGGTGGCGCGGACCGTCGGCTGAAGGCGCCTTGTGCTGCACGATGCAGCGCGCTCCTGTCGCCACGACGACGGAACGCCCAGCTCGAGACAGGGCGGGTCGCGTCCGTGCGAGCCCGCCCTGAATCGATGAGTGTCCTGCTCGTTCAGCCCACGCCGCGCCGGGCGCCCGTCGCGTGCAGTGCCTGCAGTTCGCGGCTGCCGATCTTGTCGACCGCCCGGTTCAACGCGTTGTCGTAGCACGTGCGGTACTGCATCCGGCGTCGCAGGTCCCGCGACTCCGGCTCCCTGCCGCAGGCGCGTTCTGCGGCTGCCGACAACCGCGCATACAGCACCTTGTTGCCGGCGATGCCGTTGAGGTCGAGGTCCGAGTACTGCACGACGACGCTGTCGTAGCGGGGGGTGGCCCTCGCTGCGTCGCCAGCCTGTGCCGTCGTGGTCATCCCGGCCGTCGCCGCCAGGGCGGTCATCACGACGAGCATCCGGGTCTTCTGCGTGTTCGTTTGCATGACGTTCTCTCCTGAGTGTGTCGATCGATGCGCTTCCATTCACCGCGCATTGAGTTTGACGCAGCGGCCGCGCGATTTGCGGTCGCTTCGTCGCGCGGAGCAGGCGACTCGTCGCACTCCGGTCTGCTAAGGTTGAGCGCGCCGCCGCTGCGGCAGGTATCGATCGATGCTCACGTTCAAGATCGCGTACACGGCATTTGTCCTGCTCGTGGCTGTGATCTGGTGGCGCCACTACAGCTGGCGCAACTTCCTCTGGTTCTCCGACATCGCGTTCATCGGTGCGGTGCCCGCGCTCTGGCTGCAGAGTTCAGCGCTGGCGAGCGTGCTCGCCGTCGCGGTGCTGCTGCCCGAGATTCTCTGGAACGTGGATTTCGTGGCGCGACTGGCCTCGCGACGCCGCATCACGGGGCTGACGGATTACATGTTCGAGCCCGAGCGTTCGCGGCTGCTGCGTGGCCTGTCGCTGTTTCACGTGCCGTTGCCGCTGGTGCTGCTCTGGATGGTCCGTGAGTACGGGTACGACGCCCGGGTGGGGCTCGCGGGCGCCGTAGTGCTGGCTGCGGTGGTCCTGCCATGGAGCCGCGCGGTGAGCACGCCTGAACGCAACATCAACTGGACCTACGGGCTGGGTGCCCGCCGTTCGTCCGCGTCACCGGCGGTTTACGTGACGCTGCTCTTCTTCGCTTTCGTCGTGTTCGTCTTCGTGCCGACGCACGTACTGCTGCAGGCGCTGTACGGCGTACGTCACTGACCCGGACTCACTGTGCTGCAGTCACGGCCGTCGCTGGCGCAGGATTCACGGCACGGATCCAGTCCTGCATCGCGCGCGGCTTGCGGTCGCCGAGCCATGCGAAGACCAGCGAATGCCATGCCACGCGCTGCACGTAGGCGCGTGTCTCATTGAACGGGATGTTCTCGACCCAGACGTCGAGATCCATCGGCGCAGCGGGCAGCCAGCGCCTCGCGGCGTTGGGCCCGGCGTTGTAACCGGCGGAGGCCAGTGCCGTCTCGCCTTCGAAGCGCTGGACCAGGCTCGCCAGGAACGCGGACCCGAGCGGGATATTCACGGACGGCTGCACCAGCTGGGCGCGCGTCGGCACGGGCAGGCCAGTGCGTCGCGCGGTCAGGCGCGCCGTCTCGGGCAGCAACTGCATCAGTCCGATCGCGCCGGCACCCGATGCCGCGTCGGCCCGGAACAGGCTCTCCTGCCGGATGATGGCGTAGATCAGTTCCTCGGGCAGTCCCGTGCGCCGGCTGGCGCTGCGCACGTCGGCGTCGAAGGGCCGCGGATACAGCAGTTCGTAATCGTTGAACAGCTTCTGGCGAGCCGCGGTTGCGATGGCCTGGTCGTACCAGTCCCAGCGGGAGGCGAGCCCCACGGCCTGCAGCTGCCGCGCAGGCGGCAGTTCGTCGTAGGCCGCGCGCCATTCCGCCGTCGCCTCGGTGTCCATGTCGCAGAGCAGGAGCTCGCGCGTGCGGACGAAGGCAGGGTCGGCCGCCAGCGCATCGATCTCGGCGTCCTTGAGCGCGAGCGGTTCGATGCGCGGCATGAACTTCTGATCCAGTCGCGCTGCTGCCTGCGCTGCATACCAGTTGTCGGTGGGGATGACCGCGGCATACAGCTCGCGTGCCCCGGCGGAATCACCGAGCTTCTCGTGCGCTCGCGCCGACCAGTAACGCCAGCGAGGCTGGTCGCGCAGGAGGTCGGGCATCGCTGCGATCGCAGCCGCCACTTCGCGCCAGTCACCGGCCCAGAGCGCGGCGCGGGCGTGCCACTCGTGGCCCCGCTCGTCGAAATCGTCCTCGTGCACGAGGCGGAAGAACTCGAGCGCGCGCGGATGACGGCTCCACGACAGCGCCAGGGCAACGGACAGGGCGTAAG
>JBAVJR010000429.1:0-17762 GCA_049687855.1 Steroidobacteraceae bacterium
GGCTGGGCCGGCACGGCCGAGAGCGCGCGCCGGAAAGCTGAGCCGACGCTCGGGTCGCTGGCGGGCCGCAGCGCCCCCGTCGATCGCTCGCTGCCGGTGCAGGCCGAACCGGAAGACGCCGCGAACAGTTACGAAGCCTTCCTGCGCATCGATGGCGCGGATCCCGCGCTGAAGGCGCAGGCGCTGCGGCGGCTCGGTGACCTGCGTCTCGAACAGGCAGCCGCGCTGAGCGGCACGGGCGAAGTGACCGACCCGGCAGCGCAGGCCAAGGCCCGCGAGGCCGTCGCGGCGTACCAGGAGCTGCTGCGCGATCATCCCGCCTACGCAGCGCGCGATGCGGCGCTGTACCAGCTTGCGCGCGCGTCCGAACTGGCAGGCGACCCCGACGCCGCGATGGCGGCCCTCGATGAACTGGTGCAGCACTACCCGCAGGCAGCGCACGCCGACGAAGCGCAGTTCCGCCGCGGCGAGGTCTACTTCAGTGCGCAGCGCTATGCCGATGCCGGGCAGGCCTACGGCGCAGTGCTCGCCATGGGTCCCGCGAGTCCGTTCTACGAACAGGCCCTGTACAAGCGCGGTTGGGCACGGTTCAAGCTGAGCGACAATGCGGCGAGCAGCCGCGACTTCCTGGCCCTGCTGGATACGCTGCTCGTGCAGGACGCCCGGTTGCGCGATGCGGCGCAGATCACGCGTCCCGAGCAGGAACTTGCCGACGACACACTGCGCGCCCTGAGCCTGATGTTCGCCGCAGACGAAGGCGCGGCGTCGTTGCAGGCGGCGCTGTCGCAGCGAGGGCCAGCGCCTTACGAGTCGCGCCTGTATCGCGCGCTTGGCGACCTCTACGTCGAGAAGGAGCGCTTTCAGGACGGCGCCGAGGTGTACCGCTCGTTCGCGCGGCGCCAGCCGCTCGATCCGGAGGCGCCGTTCCTGCTCGGCAAGGCCACCGAGGCCTATGGCAAGGCAGGCTTCAACGCGCTGGTGCTCGAATCGAAGCAGGAGCTGGTCGAACTCTACGGGCCGCGCAGCCCGTACTGGGCGCAGCGAGGCGCGAACATCGATCCGCGCGTCAGCGCCGCGGTGCAGGCGAACCTGCTCGATCTGGCGCGCCATCATCACGCGCTCGCGCAGAAGCAGGGCGGCGACGCGGATCGCGACGCGGCCGTGCGCTGGTACCGCGATTACCTCGATGGTTTCGATGCGACGGCAGAAGCGCCGGCCACGCGGCTTCTTCTCGCCGATCTCCTGCTCGAAGGCCTGCGGTACGCCGAGGCGGCCGACGAATACGAAAAAGCTGCATACAGCTATCAGAACGCCCCCGAGGCGGGACGTGCTGGTTATGCCGCGCTGGTCGCGCTCGACAAGGCAGAGCCGACTCTGCCCGAGGCCGAGCGCCCGGCCCTGCGGCAGCGTGCCATCGAATCCGCGCTGCGGTTCACCGGCACGTTCCCTGAACACGTCGAGACGCCGGGCGTGCTTACGCGCACGACCAAGCAGTTGTTCGACCTCGGTGACCGGGAACGGGCGGAAGCCGTCGCGCAGAGCGTGCTTGCGCTCGGGCCGCGTGCCGACTCCGGCCAGCAACTCGTGGCCTGGACCGTGCTCGCGCACACGTATTTCGATTCGTCGCGCTTCGCCGAAGCCGAGCGTGCCTACGGCGAGATCATCGCCCGCACTCCTGCCAGCGAACCACAGCATGCGGAAGCGGTGGAGCGCCGGGCAGCGGCCGTTTATCGCCAGGCCGAGGTTCGCCAGGCGGCCGGTGACACCGCGGGCGCCGTGCAGGATTTCCTGCGCGTAGCCATCGTCGCTCCAGCCTCGCCGATTCGTGCCAAGGCTGAATTCGATGCCGCGGCGCTGTTGCTGCAGACCAGGCAGTGGACAGAGGCCGCCGTGGTACTGGAAGGCTTCCGCCGCTCCTACCCGCAGCATGAACTGGCGGCGGACGTGGATCGCAAGCTCGCGGTGGCCTACGTCGAGTCCGGACAGCAGGCCAAGGCCGCCGCCGAGTTCGAACGCGTCGCAGCCCGCGAGACCGAAGATCCAGAAGTACGCCGAACCGCGCTCTGGCAGGCGGCGGAGTTGCAGGTCGCTGCGGGTGACCCCGCATCTGCGAGCCGCGTCTACGCCGAATACGTGAAGCGGTACCCGGCGCCGGTGGGGCCTGCGCTCGATGCACGACAGACGCTCGCAGACCTCGCGCGTGACGCCAATGACTTCGAGGGCCGCAAGCGCTGGCTCGAGGACATCATCGTCGCGGATCGTGGCGCGGGCAGCGCGCGCACGGACCGCACGAAGTACCTGGCCGCAACCGCGGCGCTGGAACTCGCGCGTCCGCTCGACACCGCGGCCCGCGCCATCCGGCTGGCCCTGCCGCTCGAGACGTCGTTCGCCGCCAAGCGCAAGGCGCTCGAAGGCGCGCTCGGCGCCTATGGCCGCGCCGAGGAGTATGGCGTGGCGCAGGTCGCGACTGCGTCCGCGTTCGCGATGGCGGACCTCTACCGTCACCTCGGCCGCGCGCTGCTCGAGTCGGACCGGCCCAATGGCCTCGATGCGGAGGAACTCGAGCAATACGACGTGCTGCTCGAGGAGCAGGCGTTCCCGTTCGAGGAGAAGGCGATCGGCATCCACGAGCGCAACGTGCGCCTGGCGGCGCAGGGTGTGTACGACGAGTGGGTGCAGCAGAGCTACGCCGAACTCGCGCAGCTGAAGCCGGGACGCTACGCGCGTGCGGAAGTGGCGGATGCTCCGGCCACCGTGCCGCCACTGCCGCCAGAGGCCGACCCGGCCGCGCAGAACCAGCGGGGC
Source organism: Steroidobacteraceae bacterium (assembly GCA_049687855.1). Taxonomy (GTDB): domain Bacteria; phylum Pseudomonadota; class Gammaproteobacteria; order Steroidobacterales; family Steroidobacteraceae; genus RPQJ01. Next base: position 2,806 of record JBAVJR010000429.1, read on the forward strand.
GTGCAGCTGCGCCAGGCAGGGCAGTTCGCCGACGCCAAGGCGGCGTACGAGCGCGCGCTCACGCTCGATCCGAACTACGCGGACGCCGAGCGCAACCTCGCGATCCTGCACGACCTGTATCTCGACGATCCGTCGGCCGCGCTGCCGCACTTCGAGCGCTATCAACTGCTGACGCAGGGGGCCGACACGCAGGTCGCCGCGTGGGTCGTCGAACTCAAGGCGCGCATCGCTGCCGTCACACGCACCGCGGAGGCCACGCCGTGAAGACCATTCTCCACTCCGGTCTCGCGCTCTTGCTGCTGGCAGGTACTCCAGTTGCCGTGGTCCAGGCCGCGGATCCGGCGCCGAAGGGCGCTGCGTCCGCGAAGGCCGTCGACCGCCTGCAGCTCGACGCCACTGCCATCACCGGCAACCGCGAGCTGCCCAAGGTCATGAGCATCGTGCCGTGGAAGGCTGCCGAACCGCCGGCCGGGCCCGACCGGCCGATGGGCAGCCTGATCGAAGAAGTCCTTGCGCCGCTGGATCGTGACGAATTCCGGCGCGAGATCACATATTTCCGCGACCTGACGTCGCAAAGTACGGACCGTTCGCTTCCCGGAGCCAAAGAGCCATGAATGCCATCGACATGATCGTGAACTTCTTCAAGCAGGGTGGAGTCTTCCTCTACCCGATCGCCGCTGTATTCGCGGTCGGCCTCGGCTTCGCCGTCGAGCGCTTCATCTACCTGCATCGGGTTTCACGCGGCAATCGCCGCCTGTGGGCCCAGCTGGCGCCCCTCATCCAGGGCGGCAACTTCCGCAAGGCCATGGAGATCGCCGAGAAGACCGACTCGGCGCTATCGACGATCATGCGCTACGGCATGTCGCGCATCTCGACGGCCCACCGCCGCGAGGACATCGAAAAGGCGATGGAAGAGAGCCTGATCGAGGTGATCCCGCACCTCGAGAAGCGCACGCACTACCTCGCCACGCTGGCCAACATCGGCATGCTGATGGGCCTGCTCGGCACCGTGATCGGCCTGATCAATGCGTTTGCCGCCGTCGCCGCCGTCAACCCGGCCGAGAAGGCCGCCATGCTGTCGGCGAGCATCTCGGTGGCGATGAACAACACCGCGCTCGGCCTCGGGCTCGCGATCACGCTGCTGCTCTGCCACATGTATCTCGAGACCAAGACCACGGAACTGGTGGACAGCCTCGAGGTGGCGTCGATCAAGTTCCTGAACAGCATCACCGAGCGCCGCCCGGCGGTGCCGCAGCCGGCAACCGCGTCGGCCGCAGCCCGGACGAGTGAACAGATCCTCGGAACCGCGCGCGCATGAAGAGCTCGCCGCTCGCCCGCCGACAGCTGCGCAACCACGCGCGCTACCGCGGCCGCAACGACCTGAACATCGTGCCCATGCTGGACGTGATGGTCATCCTTTCGTTCTTCCTGATCTTCACGGCAGTGTTCTCGAGGACAGCCGTGCTGGAGGTGAACCTGCCCGGGCCGGGCGCGCAGGCTGCAGCGAAGACGCCGGCATTCGAGCTCGAGGTCATCGTACGTCGCGGCGCCGTCGAGATCGCGGACCGCAACCAGGGCATCCTCGAGACCGTGCCGGCCACGGCCACGGGCCAGGATGTCGTGCGCGTGTCCGAGTACCTCGAAGGCCTCAAGGGACGCTTCCCCGACCAGCAGAACGCGACGTTGCTCGTCGCCGAGGACGTGGACTACGACACGATCGTGCAGGTGATGGATGCAGTCCGCGTCCGCCAGAGCACGGTCGGCGGCAAGGTCGTCAGTCGCGAACTGTTCCCGCTGATTGCGCTCGGAGATGCGCCGACATGATCCGCACGGGTAAAGCTCGGCATTCGCGCCACGGCGGGAGCGGCGGCCACGGGCCGCTCACGCTCATTCCGATGATCGACATGCTGATGATCCTCGTGGTCTACCTGCTGGTGCACTCGGCGGACACGGAGATCCTGTCGAACAGCCGCAACATCTCCATCCCGTACTCGGTGTCGGACCAGAAACCGCGGCCTGCGACGGTGGTGACCGTGACCCGCGACATGCTGTACGTGAACGGCGAGGCGATCGTCTCGGTGGCCGACGTGGGCAGCACGGCGGAGCCAGTCGTGGAACCCCTGCGTGCGGCCCTTGGCCGGGAGTCTGCCGGGCTGCTGCCCGGCACGGACGCGCAGCGCGAAGTGACCGTCATGGCCGAGAAGTCGCTGCCATACGCCGTGCTGCGCAAGATCGTTGCGAGCTGCTCGGCCGCCGACTACACGAAGGTGTCCCTGGCAGTCGTCGAGCGCGAGCAGGCGCTCGCTGCGCAATCAGGGGCTTGATGGAGCCGGCAAGATGAGCGCTACCTACTACCGCGTCTACGACCTGCCCTGGACTCCGTCGGACGACGAACAACGTCGTGTTCGACGCGTGCTGGGCGCGGTGCTCGGGCTATTCATCGGATTCGGTATCGTCATCCCGCTGTTGCCGGACAGGCCGCGCACGCCCGCGATGGCGCCGGCCATGCCGGAGCGCATCGTCGAGTTCATCCTGCAGCAACCGAAGCCGAAACCGTTGCCCAAGCCGGTCGAGGTGCCGCCGCCCAAGCCGGTGGAGGTGCCGAAGGTCGAGGCCCGGGTCGAACGCCCGGTGCCCGTGACCCAGTCCGAGCCGAAACCCGATCCACGCAAGAAGGCGGCTGCGTCCGGACTGCTCGCGCTGTCGGACCAGCTCGCCGAACTGCGGGACATGGACGTCAAGACCAACGTCGATGCGAAGTCGCTGAACGCCGGGGCCGGTGAACGCACCCGTGTCGATCGGTCGATCCTCACGGCGAAGACTGGCAGCGGCAGCGGCGGCATCGTCGTCGGCGAGGTCAGCAGGGGGTTCGGCGGCGGTTCGACCGGTCTCAAGGGGCATGCCACTGCCAAGGTGTCCTCGACGGCAACCGAGGCCAGTGCGGCACCCGAGGCCCAGCGGTCCGGCAAGAGCGCCAAGGCGGCCCGGACCCGTGAAGAGATCGAATTGGTCTTTGACAAGAACAAATCGGCGATCTACTCGCTCTACAGCCGCGCGCTGCGGGAGAACCCGGCGCTGCAGGGCAAGGTGGTGCTCGAAGTCACCATCGCGCCGAGCGGTGAAGTGACCGAATGCCGCTTGGTTTCCAGTGAACTGGGCGATCCCGAGCTCGAGCGCAAGCTGGTGGCCCGCGTGAAGATGTTCCGGTTCGAAGAACGGGACGTGGCCACGATGACGACCACCAAGCCGATCGAGTTCTTCCCGGCCTGAGACCCCTTCTGAGTCCATAACCACCCGGCCTTTCCGTCGGCCGGGGGTCGCTCCCTAGCATTCACTTCCCCGCAACAGGTTCGCGGGCGAGGAATGCCATGAGCGCCAACATCGCGACGACGCTGCCCCTGGGCCCGCTCGACCCCGAGCGGACCGAGTTGCTACTGCGGGTCGTCGAAGGTCTCGAGCCGTCCACGCTGCAGTGGCTTTCCGGTTTCGCCGCGGGAGTTGCCCACGAGCGTGCCGGCGGACGCCCTGGCGTGTCGCTGCCAGCGGGTCCGGTCGTTGCGCCCGCTGCGCGCACGGAGCCCACGGCGCGGCTGACCATCGTTTACGGGTCCCAGACGGGCAACAGCAAGCGCATCGCCGACCGGCTCGGCCGCGCTGCCGAAGCGTTGGGTCTCGCGGCGCGCGTCTACGCCGCAGGCAGTTATCCGGTCAAGGACCTGGCCAGGGAACGCATGCTGGTGCTGGTCGTCAGCACGCAAGGCGACGGCGATCCGCCGGACGACGCGCGTGGCTTCGTCGAATTCCTGCAGTCGCGCCGCGCGCCGCAACTCGCGCAGCTGAGTTTCTCGGTGCTCGCGCTCGGCGATTCGAGCTACCCGAAGTTCTGCGAGACCGGCAGGCAGGTGGACGAGCGGCTCGCCGCGCTGGGCGCCCGGCGACTCGTCGACCGCGTCGATTGCGACGTCGACTACGACACGCTGGCCAACGCGTGGCTCGATCGCGTGGTCACCGGCGCGCGCGACGCATTGGGTGGCAATGCGCAGTCCGCGACCGTCACGCGCCTGCGCACGGCTCCCACCGAACCGCAGTTCTCGCGCGAGCAACCGTTCGCGGCCGAAGTGATCGCGAATCACCCGCTCACCGGTCGCGGCGCGACCAGGGAAGTCCGGCACCTCGAAATCAACCTCGCGGGCTCCGGCCTCAGGTATGCGCCGGGCGACGCGCTCGGTGTCTGGCACGAGAACCCGCCCGCGGTCGTCAGTGAAGTGCTGCAGGCCCTGCACCTCGACGGCGAACAGTCCGTGGTCCTCGACGATACGGCGAAACCGCTGCGGGAATGGCTCACGACCGGCCGCGAACTCACGCGCCTGACGCGGCCGTTCCTCACGCAACAAGCCGAGCGCTCGAAGGACGCGCGGCTCGCCGACGTACTGCAGCCCGGCCACGAAGCCGAGCTGCGCCACGCGCTGAAGGACCTGCAGGTGGTCGACGTGCTGCAGCGTCACCCGGCCGAGTGGGATGCCACGTCGTTCGTAAAGGCGCTGCGCCCACTGGCGCCGCGGCTGTACTCGATAGCTTCCAGCCAGGAAGCGGTCGGCGAGGAAGCCCACCTCACCGTCGCACTGGTGGATTACGAACTCGACCGCAAGCGCCGCCTCGGTGCGGCCTCGGCGTTCCTCGCCGGCCTGGATGGCGACCAGGCAAAGGCGCGCATCTTCATCGAACCGAACGAGCGCTTCCGCCTCCCCGCCGACACGACGCGCGATGTGATCATGGTCGGCCCCGGCACCGGCGTTGCCCCGTTCCGCGGCTTCGTGCAGCACCGCGAGGCGCAGGGCGCCACGGGCCGCAACTGGCTGTTCTTCGGCGCGCGTCATTTCCAGAGCGAGTTCCTGTACCAGGCCGAGTGGCAGGACGCGGTCAAGCGGGGCGTGCTGAGCCGCTGCGACCTCGCGTTCTCGCGCGACCGCAGCATCGCCCGCGAGTACGTCCAGGATCGCCTGCGCCGCGTCGGCAAGGACCTGTATTCGTGGCTCGAGAACGGCGCGTACCTATACGTCTGCGGCGACGCCGAGCGGATGGCACCCGACGTCAATGCGGCGCTGATGGACATCGTGGCGGAGCACGGCGGCAAGAGCCGCGACGACGCGGACGCCTACGTGCGCCGGCTCGCGGACGACCGTCGCTACCTGCGCGACGTGTACTGAGCAGCACCAGCATGACCGAGCAATCCCCCGTCGAACGCATCAAGCGTGACAGCCGCAACCTGCGCGGCACGCTGGTCGAGAGCCTGCAGGACCCGCTGACCGGCGCGATCCGCGAGGACGACACCGTCCTGATCAAGTTCCACGGCAGTTACCAGCAGGACGATCGCGACATCCGCGACGAGCGCCGGCGGCAGAAGCTCGAACCCGCGTACAGCTTCATGATCCGCACCCGCCTGCCGGGCGGTGTCTGCACGCCCGCGCAGTGGCTGCAGCTCGACGAAATCGCGCGCCGCCATGCGAATGGCACGCTGCGGATCACGACGCGGCAGGCCTTCCAGTTCCACGGCGTGATCAAGACCGAGCTCAAGACCACGATGCAGGCGATCAACGCCTCGCTGCTGGACACCCTCGCGGCGTGCGGCGACGTCAACCGCAACGTGATGGCGAGCGCGAATCCGGTCGAGACGCGTGCTCACCCGGTCGTGCACGAATGGGCGAAGCAACTCTCGGAGCACCTGCTGCCGAAGACGCGCGCCTACCACGAGATCTGGCTCGACGGCGAGAAGGTGTCGAGCACGGAAGACGAAGTCGAGCCGCTCTACGGCCCGACCTACCTGCCGCGCAAGTTCAAGGCTGCGATCGTCGTGCCGCCCGTCAACGACGTCGACGTCTTTGCGCACGACCTCGGCTTCATCGCGATCGTCGAGCGCGGCGAGCTGCAGGGTTTCAATCTCACCGTCGGCGGCGGCATGGGCGCGACGCACAATGATGCCGAGACGCACCCGCGCGTCGCGGACGTGGCGGGTTTCCTGCGACCCGAGCAGTTGCTTGCGGTGGCGGAGGCCGTGCTCACTACCCAGCGCGATTTCGGCAACCGCGCCGTGCGCAAGCGCGCCCGTCTCAAGTACACGATCGAGGACCGCGGCCTCGAGTGGTTCGTAGCGGAGATCACGCGTCGCATGGGTTTTGCGCTCGAGCCGGCGCGGCCCTTCAAGTTCGAGACGACCGGTGACCGGTTCGGCTGGATCGAAGGGTTCGACGGCCGCTGGCACCTCACGCTGCGCATCGAGGCCGGCCGTGTCGCCGATACGGCCAGGGGGGCCTGGCTCACGGGCCTGCGCGAGATCGCCAAGGTGCACCGAGGCGATTTCCGCCTGACGCCGAACCAGAACCTGACGATCGCGAACGTGGACGCGAACGCGCGGGCGTTCATCGACGGCCTCGTCGTCCGTTACGGCCTCGACCGGCATGCCCGGGCCACACCCGTCGCACTCAATGCGCTGGCGTGCGTTGCCTTGCCGACCTGCGCGCTGGCGATGGCCGAGGCCGAACGCTACCTGCCGCGTCTCACGCAGCTGGTCGACGAGCGTCTCGCCGCGAACGGCCTGGCCGGTGCGCCGCTGGTGCTGCGCATCACCGGCTGTCCGAATGGCTGCGCGCGGCCATATCTCGCGGAGGTCGCGCTCGTGGGCAAGGCCCCGGGACGCTACAACCTGTTCTACGGCGGCGACGGCAAGGGCCAGCGCCTCAACGCGCTGCACCTCGAGAACGTCGACGAGCCCACGATCGTCGCGGCACTGGACACTGCGTTCGCTCGCTATGCCAGGGAGCGCACGGCGGGTGAACGTTTCGGCGATTTCGCCTGGCGTGCAGGCCTGGTCGGGGCGCAGGCGGCATGAGTCGCGGAGGATTGGCAAGAATGAGAGCACTGGCCTGGAATCCGGACCGGGCGATGCACGAGCCGGCCATCATGGACGAGGTGAACGGCGACCTCGAGCGCATGAGCGCCGCGGATCGCGTGCGCTGGACCGTGGCGAACCTGCCCGGCGAGCACGCGCTCTCGTCGAGCTTCGGTGCGCAGGCGGCCGTGTCACTGCACATGGTGACGCGCGAATTGCCTGCGCTGCCGGTGGTGCTGATCGACACAGGTTACCTGTTCCCGGAAACCTACCGCTTCATCGACGACCTGGTCGAGAAGCTCGAACTCAATCTCAAGGTGTACCAGCCGCGGGTCTCGCCAGCCTGGCTCGAAGCACGTCACGGCCGTCTCTGGGAGCAGGGTCTCGACGGCATCGACCGCTACAACGAGGCGCGCAAGACCGAGCCGATGCAGCGCGCGCTGCGCGAGCTCGGCGTGAGCACGTGGTTCGCCGGCCTGCGGCGCGACCAGGCCGGGACGCGCAGCCGCATCCGGCCGCTCGAATGGCGCGACGGCCGCTGGAAAGTGCACCCGATCTTCGACTGGACCGACCGCCAGGTGTTCGATTACCTGCGCCAGCACGAGCTGCCGTACCACCCGCTCTGGCACGACGGCTATGTCTCGATCGGCGACTGGCACACCACGCGCACGCTGGCCGAGGCCGGCGACTCCGAGGCAACGCGCTTCTTCGGCTTGAAGCGCGAGTGCGGCATCCACGGCCTCGAAGGCTGACGTGCGCTACTTTCCGCTGTTCGCCGACCTGCAAGGCCGACGCGTCCTCGTCGTCGGCGGCGGTGCAGTGGCCGAGCGGAAAGTGCGGCTGCTGCTCGACGCGGGTGCCAGCGTGCGGCTCGTCGCGCCTGAGGTCACTGCATGGCTGGACGGGAACCCGGCCATCGAAGTTCACCGCGGGCATTTCGATCCGCAATACTTCGAAGGCGTCGTGCTCGCCATCGCAGCGACGGACGATCGTGCCGTGAACGAAGCGGTCGCCGCCGCCGGGCGCGAACGCAACGTGCTCGTCAACGTCGTCGACGTGGCGGAGCTCTCGAGCTTCATCGTGCCCGCGATCGTCGACCGGTCGCCCCTGGTCATCGCAATTTCGACGGGCGGCGTCGCTCCCGTGCTGGCGCGACTCGTGCGCGAGCAGTTCGAGTCACTGCTCGACGGATCGTTCGGCCAGCTTGCGGGCCTGCTGCAACGCTGGCGCAGCCGGATCAAGGGCGGGCTGCCCGACGTCAATGCGCGTCGCCGCTTCTACGAGACGGTGGTGCGCGGGCAGGTTGCGGCGCTGGTGCGCAAGCAGGACCTGCCGGGCGCCGAGCGTGAACTCGCACGCACCTTGCAGCACGCCGACGCGCCACGGCGCGGGAGCGTCGTGCTGGTGGGCGCAGGTCCCGGCGATGCCGGCCTGCTGACCCTGAACGCACTGCGCGCGCTGCAGGAAGCGGACGTGATCCTGCACGACCGGCTGGTCGCCGACGAAGTGCTGAACCTCGCGCGGCGCGATGCCGACCGCATCTGCGTCGGCAAGATGGCCGGTGGCCACTCGGTCTCGCAGGGCCGCATCAACGAACTGCTGCTGGAGCAGGCACGGATCGGCCGACGCGTGGTGCGGTTGAAGGGCGGCGATCCTTTCATCTTCGGCCGCGGCGGCGAGGAGCTGGAATTCCTCGAGCGGCACGGCATCCCGTTCGAGGTCGTCCCGGGCATCACCGCCGCCATCGCGTGTGGCGCGTATGCCGGGATCCCGCTCACGCACCGCGAACACGCGCAGTCGGTGCGGTTCGTGACGGCGCACAGCGGCGACTCGATGGACGGCCTCGACTGGGCCACGCTGGCCCGGGAGCGGCAGACGCTCGCGCTGTACATGGGTGTGGCTGGGCTCGGCACGATTCGCGACCAGCTGGTGCGGCACGGACGTGCGCCTTCGACGCCGGTGGCCATCGTCGAGAACGGCTCGCGCTCGAATCAGCGCGTGGTGCTCGCGACCCTCGCGGAGCTTGAAGATGCCGGACGCGCCGCAGCCATCAAGTCGCCGGCGCTCGTCATCGTCGGTGAAGTAGCTGCGCTGGCCGCAAGGCTGCATTGGTTCGGATCGGCACCCGTCCAGTGGCGCGCACGGCGGGCAGTGGCCTGACGACCGTCCGCGCGGTGGGTCACTCGGCTTGCCAGCTGAGCTCCGCAAACACCGAGCGCGGACGTCCCGGAAAATAGCGATAGTTGCCGAATGCAAAGTCGGCACGGTCCGCATACGCGCGATCGAGCGCATTGTTGACGCGCAGCGTCAGCGACCATCGCGGCACGAATTCCCAGCGCGCCCGCAGGTTGAGCAGTTCGTGGCCGGTGTAGCGATGGGCGTTGGCGGCATCGACGAAGTAGTCGCCCACCACGAGCCACTCGGCTTCTGCGGCCACCGTGGGTAACGGCCTGAATTCGAGCGCGGCACGCAGCAGCTCGCGCGGCGCGGTGTCCACGTCGTTGCCCGCGGTGATCGTCTCGCCGCCCTCGATGGCGCGCGAGAACTCGTAGCGATGCCGCGCATACGTGCCTGATACCGTGGCCGCCAGCGAATCGAGCGCCTGCCACGTCAGCGCGTACTCCACGCCTTCGTGCGAGGTGCGACCGTCGCTGACGTAGAAGCCGCTGGAATCGCGGAGGATGACGTTGTCCTTGCGCATGTCGAACCCGGCGAGTTCGCCGCGCCAGTCGCCGCGCCCGAACTTCAGGCCGATCTCGTAAGCGTCCACCTGCTCGGAATCGAGCCCGGCCACGGCCTGATTGCGCTGCAGCCGGTAGAGCTCCGTCATCTCGGGCGGACGGAAGCCGCGCGAGACGTTCGCGTACAGCATCAGGCCTGCGGCCGCGTCCCAGCGCAGGCTGAGCTTGGGCGCCGCATTGGTGAACGTATCGCTGCGATCGGCGGGCCGGCTGTACAGGCAACCCGCCGGAAGGCACGGCACCCCGTTCGCGTCCGTGTTGCCGGCCAGCATGTGGTTGTCGTAGTCGTAGCCGACGTATTCCACGCGCACGCCTGCGCCGGCGTGCAGCGAGGGCGTCAAGGCGTAGTCGAGCTGCGCATAGCCGCCGGCCACGTTCGAAGTCACGCTGTAGTCGTAGTGCAGGCCGGCTGGCCGGATCGCGTTGGCAGCCGGGCTGCCGCCTGTCGTGGGCCCTGCCTGGTCTTCGACCAGGAACGTGTCGGCCCACTCGAGGTCGAGACCCGTGATGAGCGAGACGCGGTCGCCAAGGTCCCAGTCGAAGCTGCTCATCACTCCCGCGCTGTCCTGGCCGTTGCGCTCGACGGGTTGGCCGAGCAGGAAGTGCTGCAGGAAATCCATGCGTGAGGTGCGGAGGTAAGGTCGCAGCTCGAGCAGGCCGGGCAGGGACGTTTGCGGCTGCACCAGCCCAGTGATTCGTACGGCCTGCGCGTTGCGATAGGCCTCCGGGTTCAGGTTCTGCTCGCTCAATTCCGGGTCGCGGTAGGCATCCTTGCCAAGTATGAATCCAGCCGTTTCCTGCTCGAGATTCGTCGCAGCAAGATCGAACCGCGACGGAATGCTGCCGCCCGCACCGGTCGTGAGGGTGGCGTTGAGCTTGCCTTCGTCGAAGCCGGACTGGTCGCGCCAGCCGCCGTCGTGCGTGTACAGCGCCTTCAAGCCGAAGCCCGTGGTGTCGCCTTCATGCGCACCGACGAAGCTGCCACGTGCGTAATCGTCCGGCCCGAGACCGAGGCCCAGCTTCCAGGCCGGCAACTCCGACGGCTCGTCCTGCAGCACGTTGATCGTGCCGTGCACGGAATTCGAGCCGTAGAGCGCCGATCCGGTGCCGCGCAGAATTTCGATTGCATCCGCCTGCTCGGTGTCGATCTCGAGCATCTCGTTGACGTTGCAGAAGCCCACGGGGCGAATCGGCACGCCGTTTTCCAGGAACAGGAACGCGCCGCACGAGCCCGCGCCTGTCAGTACCGGCGAGCGGATCGCGGTGAGGCTTTCCTGCCCGCTGCCACGCTGCACCATCACTCCCGGCATGCGATTGAGCGCTTCGGAGCTGTGGGTCGCGCCGAGCAGGTCGATGGCGTCCTGGTCGATGCGCCCGATGCTGAGCGGTGTTGCCAGCGCAGGCACCGGTTGCCGTTGCGCAGTCACCACGATTTCTTCGAGCGAAGGCGTTGCTGCCCGCGCAGTTGCGGTCATGGTGATGCCCGCGCCAGCGATGAGACATACGAGCCGGCGCGCTGATCGAAAGTTCAGCAGAGTCATGGAGGAGGGATTCGGCAGTGGCGCGGGATGCGGTTTCGCCGGCCATTATCACCGACCGGGCGCAGGAGTGGTGCCGGCGTTTGCTACCATCGCCGCACCTCCTGGAGCTGGCAATGCGAATCCCATTCCTGCCCCGCCGCGTGCGCGTACATCGACTGCAACTTCCATCCATTCCGGCGTGGCAGCGGCGAGTGCTGCTGGCCTGCGTCGGCGTCGCCTGCATGGCTCCTGGCCTGTCCGCGCAGGCGGCTGCGGCGGAGGGCAGCGTACAGGGCACACCGATACAGGTTGCTGCCGAGCCCGCGCGACCCCGAATCGGGCTGGTGTTGAGCGGCGGTGGCGCGCGCGGTGCAGCCCACGTCGGCGTGATCCGCATGCTCGAGCAGATGCACATCCCGATCGACGCGATCGCCGGCACGAGCATGGGCGCCGTCGTGGGCGGGCTCTATGCCGCCGGACTGAGCGGCGACGAAATCGAGCGCGTGTTTCGTGAACTCGACTGGCAGGAGGTGATCCGTGACCGCGCGCCGCGGCGCGAACGCGCTTACCGCCGCAAGCAGGACGACCGCAATATCCTCGCCAAAGGCGCCTTGGGCGTGAACACGAGCGAAGGCGTCGTGCTGCCGCTCGGCCTGGTGCAGGGCCACAAGATCACGCAGGTGCTGCGCGATGCCACGGCCCGCGTCGCCGACGTGCAGGACTTCGACCAGTTGCCGACGCGTTTTCGCGCGCTCGCTACCGATCTCGAGACGGGCGAGGCCCTCGTCATGGGCGAGGGCGACCTCGTGACCGTCCTGCGCGCCAGCATGTCGGCTCCGGGCGTGCTGACGCCGGTCGAGATGAACGGCCGCCTGCTGGTCGATGGCGGCCTGGTCGACAACCTGCCGGTGGAGCTCGCGCAGAGCATGGGGGTCGACCGGTTGATCGTCGTCGACGTGAGCTTTCCGCTGGCGAGGCGGGATGGACTGGATTCGGCTTTCGACATCACGAACCAGATGGTCGGCATCATGGTCCGACGCGGCACGCTCGAATCCAAGAAGCACCTGCAGCCCGGCGACGTGCTGATCGAACCCGACCTCGGCGCGATGACCGCGATCGACTTCGGCCGCATGCCACTAGTGATGGAACAGGGGAAGACGGCTGCCCTTGCGCAGGCCCCTGCACTGGCCGTGCTGTCGTTGCCCGCCGCCGACTACGAGCGGTACGTCGCACAGCGCGCCCGTCCTGCGGAGCCCGCCGTGCAGGTCGCATTTGTGCGGCCCGATGCGCAGTCGCAGCAAGAGGCGAAGCGGGTCGAGGCCGTCTTCGGCGACCTGGCTGGCAGGCCGCTGGACCGGTCGGAACTGCAGGAGCGCCTGGCCTCGCAGTATCGCCTCGACGACTTCGAGTCCGTCGATTACCGGCTCGTGCGCGAGGGCGAAGACGAACCGGGGCTGGAGATCGATCTGCGCCGCAAGTCCTGGGGCCCGGCGTTCCTGCGGCTCGGCGTGGGCGTGGAAAACGACTACGAAGGCGGCGCCACGGCGAATGCAGCAGCGCAGCTGCGCATGACGCGCGTCAACGCGCTCGACGCCGAGTGGATCATCGACGGCCAGATCGGCGAGGAGCCGAAGCTGCTGACCGAGTTCTACCAGCCGTTGTCCCTGCGCCGACCGTACTTCATTGCGCCGGCTTTCCGTTACGAGGAAACCACGCTGCAGGTCGTCAGCGACGAGGGGCAGCGGCTCGGGCGCTATCGCACGCGCGACACCGAAGTGTCGCTGGCGGTGGGCGCCGAGCTGTCGAATTGGGGTGAAGTGCGCGTGGGCCTGCGGCGTGGCGATGGCAGCAGCCGCGTGCTCATCGGTGATCCAGACCTGCCCAACACCGAGTTCGACCTCGGTGGCGCGTTCGTGAATTTCGGCTACGACCGGCTCGACAGCGGCTATTTCCCGAAGCAGGGCCAGGCGTTCCGCGCGAGCTGGCTCGCCGATCGCGAATCTCTCGGCGCCACCCGTGACGCGGACATCGTGCGCGCCTCGTGGCAGCTGGCGCGCAGTCGCGGCCGCTACAGCCTCGTGTGGTCGATGGACGGCGGCTCGGCCCTGGACGACCAGGTCGTGTCGCCGCAGGAACTCTTCACGCTCGGCGGACTGTTCGATCTCTCGGGGCTGCCGCCCGACGCCAGAGTCGGCACCCAGTACGGCATCGCGCGCGCCATCGTCTACCGTCGCATCAGCCGGGGCGGCACGGGTTTCTTCGAGTTCCCGGCCTACCTCGGCTTCTCGGTGGAAGCAGGCAACGTGTGGGCGACCCGCGACGACGTGGACTTCGGCGACCTCGAGGCGGGTGGCAGCCTGTTCCTCGGGGCCGAGAGTCCGTTTGGCCCGGTCTACCTGGCTGCCGGCCTCGCGAGTGGAGGCGAACGGGCCTTTTACCTCTACCTCGGCAAGACCTTCTGAGGCGTCCGGCAGGGTGCGTCCGGAAAGGCTAAAATGCAGGCCTTCCCGGAGAGTGTCCATGGCCATCGCCAACGAACAGAACCTGCGGCAGCCGCTGCCCGTGTCACGTCCCTACGGCCTGCGGATCCGCACGCGCCGCAATGACCCGTTCCGTCACCTCGTGGGCGATGACTGGCAGAAGGAACACTGGTTCGCGAGCCGTGCCGAGCGCGATGCCGCGCTGGCCCAGATGAGCGGCCGGTATGTCTATTTCCGCCCGGGGGACGCGCCCACGCTCGATTTCGAGAAAGTCGACCCCTGAACATCGGCCCATGATCGTGGTGGCCTCTCAATGGCCGCGGTCGCCGGCGCCTTCCCGGTCCGACCAGCCCAGCAGTCTCCGCGTCACCCAGCGATAGACGGGTTTGCCCGTGTGCATCCAGATCGCGGCCGGCCATGAACGGCGCGCGAGGATGGCTCGTTGCCGCGCCGTGAGTCGCTCCGGGCAATACGTGCGTTTGTGCTTCAGGAGATGCCGCAGGTCGTCGTAGGCGAGGGCGCGGAAGCGCCAGCCGCGATAGCGCGGACGCATCGCGAGCTGAAAATCCACGACGGCGGGCGAACCGTCGGGCGCAACGAGCCAGTTCGGTTCCTTGGCCAGGTCGTTGTGCACGACGCCCGCCGCGTGCAGGCGTCGAATCAAGCGCAGGGCTTCGCGGTAGTACGCGGGATCGCGTGGCTGGATTCGCTGCATCGGCTGGCCGTCGAGCCACGAGCGCCGCAGCAGGCGGCCGTCCCACTGCAGCAGTCGCGGAATGCCCGGCACGTGCCGCAGCGCCGCGAGTGCGCGAGCTTCGCGGGTCGCGAGTCGTCGCGCCGCGAGCCGCAGCCACCAGCGCGCGGTGCGCGTGTCGCGTTCGATGCAGGCGTAACCCGGATGGGCACCGTGCGCAGGCGTGTCGACGCGGCAGACGGAACCCAGCAGATCGCGCTTCAGAACGACGCGCGAAGTTGGCTCGCTCACGGCAAGCGCCACCAGGGGGCGATGGCTCCTGCGTGCTGCAGCACGTGCGCGGCCTGCACGAGCGCCAGCGCCAGCAGCAGGCTGCCGGCGTCGAGCACGGCCTTCCACACCACGCGCGGCTGGATCTCCATCGACTCCGGGACCGCATAGCGCGACCAGGCCGGAACCAGCGCCGGCACCTGTTCGCGGTAGCGTCGAGCCGCGTCGCCATGCGTGCGCTCGAGCAGCGCGTCCTCGGCCCGCATGGCACCGACGTGCAGCAGGACAGCCATGCCCACCAGGGCCAGCAGCAGCGCGACGCTGCGCGTGACGAGCCCGAGGCCGATCATGCCGATCAGCGACAGC
>JBAVJR010000430.1:0-15264 GCA_049687855.1 Steroidobacteraceae bacterium
GCGCATTGATCCATGGCCTGAGGTAGTCGGCCGTCAGCACGAACGCCGTCGAGTCGAGCGTGCTCGCGGCGAGGCCCAGGTCGAAACGCAGGATGTTCGGGCCCGACGCTTTCTCGCTCACATTCACTGTCAGCAGCGGATTCTGCGGATCGCCGTCCAGCGTGTACTGCACGCCATCGAAATCGCCGAGGTCGAACACGCGGTTCATCGCCGTCGCGAGTTGCTTCTGGTCGACGACGTCGCCGGCCTGCAGCGCAAGGCTCGAGCGGACGTACGCTTCGTTGATCCGATCGAGGCCCGTCACCCTGACCTCTGCGAGCGCCACCTGGCGCGTGTCCGGCCGGCGGGAAAGCTCTCGCCATGCCCGATATTCCGCCTCCGGCAGCGAATAGCGGCGCAACTCGTCGCGGTGCTCCTCTGCCGCACGCCGCCCGAGCGGAATGGCGTCTGCCACGCGATCGAACGAACCGGAACCGATGTCTTCCATCTGCACGATGATCTTGACGTCCTGCGGGCCGAGCGTGTCGAGCTGCTGCTTTTCGTTGGCTCCGATCAGCACGTCGAGGGTGCGCGAGACCATCGTGAGCGGCGACTGCAGCGCCGCGGCCTCCGGCGGCGGCGTCGGCACGGCCACGGCGATGACAATGTCCGCGCAGGTCTGGCGCGCGATATCGACCGGCACGTTGCGCGTGAGACCGCCGTCGCCAAGCGTGCGGTCGTCGATCGTCACCGGCGAAAACACGCCAGGAACCGCCATGCTTGCGCGCATCGCCAGCGCGAGGTCGCCATCACGGAGCACGACCATCTCGCCCGTCATCATGTCGGTTGCGATCGCACGGAACGGGATCGGCAGCTCGTCGAAATCGCTGGTGCCCAGGCTCCGCGACACGAGGTAGCGGATCGTCTGTTCGATGTTCTGCGTGTTGATGAATCCACGCGGGGCGGTCACCTGTCCGTCGCGATAACCGAACTCGAGATTGTTGGAATAGGCGCGCCCGGCGAGCTTGCGGCGCATCGGCAGCTTGGCGCGCCGGCCCTCGAAAGCGATCGCCTCGGACCAGGAGATGGCGCGGATGGCTGTTTCGAGCTCCGTCGCCGTCATGCCCACGGCGTACGTTCCGCCGACCAGCGCGCCCATGCTGGTGCCGATGACGCAATCGACCGGAATGCGCATGTCCTCGAGCAGGGTCAGCACGCCGACGTGCGCCGCGCCCTTGGCGCCTCCGCCTCCCAGCACCAGGCCGATGCGGGGACGCGCGTGGGCCTGCCCGATGACGGGCGCCATGGCTGGTTGCGCCGGAGCCGATTCGGTGGCGTCGACCCGCAGGCTGGCCCCAGCCGCGAGCAAGAGCAGCAACAGGGTTGCGAGTGTCCGCGTCGTCGGGGCCCGGCGACCTGTGACGCTCGGGCATGCGGGGACTGTCATGGGGATCCTTCTCGTCCGCCCGGACCGGTGGGCGTCACGCATCGTAACGCACCGGCAGGTTCGCGCCGGGTTGTCCGGCCGATGCGCGCGTGAGCAGGGCCAGGCACTCGACGTGATGCGTGCCTGGAAAGAAGTCGAAAGGCGTGATCTCGCCCACGTCGTATCCTGCCGACTCGAACACAGCGAGATCCCGCGCGAGCGTTCCGGCGCTGCACGAAAGGTAAGCAATCCGGTCCGGGCGCAAGTCGTGCGCGAGTGCTGCGAGCAGCGCCGGCTCCAGGCCCGAACGCGGCGGATTGACGTAGCAGGCACGACGCAAATGATTGCCGTCACGCCACCACTCGCGCACCTGCGGCATGCGCTGCTCGCAGGTTCCGCGCAGCACGACGGCACCGGGCGCATTGATGCGTGCGCAGTCGACTGCGCCGCCGGCGAGCTCGACGCCGAGTGCGGACGCCCCGGCCGACGTCCATTGGCGCAGCGTCGTGCCGATCCCGCAGTACAAGTCGAGCAACGCGACGCCAGGGGCCGGATCGAGATGCTCGCGAGCGATCACGACTGACTGCGCATGCAGTTCGGGCAGCAGTTGCTGGAATGCAGCCGGCCCGTGCACTAGTCCTGCCGCGTCGAGCGAGGTCGGTGCACCCCAGGCCAGGGACCAGCCTGAGCGCGCGAACAGCTTGCGACCTGCGCAGGCATGGCAATGAACCCAGAGGCCTTCGATGCCCGTCGCTGGCAGTCCCGCACGCAGCACATCGAGGTGAGCGGGTTGATGGTTCCTGGCCTTGACGATCAGCGTTGCCTGCCCACCCGAGAAATGCACGTACGCGAGCGGGAAATCTGCGTGCGCCGGGAGCGTGGCGCGCAGCAGAGCGACGAGCCGGTTCACGCGCGGCGAATGCACCGGGCACTCATGAATCGGGATCAGTTCGTCGCGCCGCATCATGCCGAACCGCCAGCCACCGGATTCGTCGTAACGCGCGTTCAAGGTGACCCGGTCGCGATAGCCGAAACGCTGGTCGTCACGCGGCGAACGCACGGGTTGCAGCACGTGTCCCCAGCGTTGCAGGACGCGCTGCAGGTACCCCTGCTTCTGCGCGACGCTCGCGGCCATGGTCAGCGTGCGATGGCGGCAACCACGGCACTCCGGCTCGCAGCCGGCAGGTAATGTTTGTTGTACGCTCACGCGCCTATGGTGCGACGATTCGCCCGGCACCAACAGGGGACCCCCGGCCTATGACCCGCCTTCCCGGCTTCGACGATGTCCGCGCCGCCGCGCGCCGGCTCGAAGGGCATGCTCGTCGCACGCCACTGCTGGCGAATACCCAGCTCGACCGCCTGACCGGCGGACGCATCCTGCTCAAGCTCGAAACGCTGCAGCATACTGGGTCGTTCAAGTTTCGCGGCGCCTGGAACCGGCTGGTGCAGCTGAACGCAGCCGAACGCGCCGCCGGCGTCGTCGCCTTTTCATCGGGCAACCACGCGCAGGGAGTCGCCGAAGCCGCCCGGCGCCTCGGCATCCACGCGGCGATCGTGATGCCGTCCGATGCTCCTCGGATCAAGTTGCAGAACACGCGGGACCTGGGCGCCGAAGTCGTCGAGTACGACCGTGTGAACGAAAGTCGCGAGCAGATCGCGGCCAGGCTCGCCACTGAACGGGGCGCGACGCTGGTGCCGTCGTACGACGACCCGGACATCATCGCGGGCCAGGGCACCGCCGGCCTCGAAATGGCCGAGCAGGCGGCCGAACTCGGCCTGACGCTCGACGACGTGGTCGTCTGCTGCAGTGGCGGCGGTCTCACGGCGGGGATAGCCATCGCGATTGCCCAGCTCGCACCGCAGGCGAGCGTCTGGACGGCCGAGCCCGAGACCCACGACGATCACCGTCGCTCGCTGGCCGCGGGCCGACGTCTGCGCAACGAGCCGGGCGCGCCGCAGTCGTTCTGCGATGCGCTGCTCGCGCCGATGCCCGGTGAGCTCACGTTCGCCATCAACCAGCCGCTGCTGCGCGGCGGGCTCGCCGTGTCCGACGACGAGGTGCGGCAGGCCATCTTGTTCGCCGCGCGCAAGCTGAAGCTCGTCGTCGAACCCGGTGGTGCCGTGGCGCTCGCAGCCGTGCTCTCCGGCAAGCTCGATGTCAGCGGACGCACCGTGGCAGTCACGCTGTCGGGCGGCAATATCGAAGACACGCTGCTCGCCGAGCTCCTGACGACACGCTGACCGCTCCTGAAACCGCACGCACGCGTCCGCCGAATATCACCAGTTACAACGAGGCCCTGCCAATGCTCCAGACCTGGCTGCATGCCCTGCCCTTCCTGCTCGGTGCCGGCTTCCTGACCTGGCTCGTGAGCGTCAAACTCCGCAATGTCACGATCGTCGACACGCTGTGGTCGCTGATGTTCGTGATCGCAGCCTGCTGCTACGCGTCGAAGACGCTGCCGCTCGACCCGCGCGCACAACTGGTGCTGGTGCTGGTCACGGTCTGGGGACTGCGGCTCGCGATCTACCTGGGGCGACGCAACTTCGGCCACGAAGAGGACCGGCGTTACCAGCAGATCCGCCGGCGCAACGAACCCGGGTTCGCGTGGAAGAGCCTGTACCTGGTGTTCGGCCTGCAGGCCGTCCTTGCATGGGTCATCTCGCTGCCGCTGCTCGGCGCAATCGCCGGTGACGCGACCCCCTTGGGCTGGCTCGACTACGCGGGTGCGGCTCTCTGCCTGGTCGGCTTGTACTTCGAGACCGTCGGCGACTGGCAACTCACCCGCTTCAAGGCGAATCCTGCCAACGCGGGTCAGGTGATGGACCAGGGGCTGTGGGGCCTCACGCGCCATCCCAATTACTTCGGCGATTTCTGCGTCTGGTGGGGCTTCGGCCTCATTGCGCTCGCGGCGGGCGCCTGGTGGTCGCTGATCGGATCCGTGCTCATGAGCGTGCTGCTGTTGCGAGTCTCGGGCGTGACGTTGCTCGAGCGGGACATCGGCAAGCGGCGGCCCGGCTACGCCGAGTACATCCGGCGCACCAACGCGTTCTTCCCGGGGCCGCGTCGCCCTTAGTCTTCCTGCGCCCGGCCGAACCGATACTGGGCGGCATCGACCTTGCGCGTCTGCAGCCAGTAGCGCCAGGTCGAGTACGGCCAGATCGTGAAGTTGCGGCCGTCGGCCTGCTGGTACCAGC
This sequence comes from Steroidobacteraceae bacterium, assembly GCA_049687855.1. GTDB lineage: Bacteria > Pseudomonadota > Gammaproteobacteria > Steroidobacterales > Steroidobacteraceae > RPQJ01. The sequence goes on from JBAVJR010000430.1 coordinate 4,601, forward strand.
TGCGGCACCCGGAACTCCAGACGGTGTTCTTCAGGGCGTGCTGGATGCGCTCGTTGAACTGCGCCTGTGCGGCCGGTTGCACGTCGAGGTAATCCGCGCCGCGCGCGCGCAACGTTCGCAGGCAATCACAGACGTACTGCACCTGCGCCTCGATCATGAAGATGATCGAGTTGTGCCCGAGCGCCGTGTTCGGGCCAACGAGCTGACGCAGGTTCGGGTAGCCAGTGACCGAGATGCCGTAGTACGCCTCGGCTCCCGCTTGCCAGTCACGGGCGAGTTCATGTCCGGCCATCCCCGTCACGGGGAAGTCCTGCATGTAGATGCGCGGATCGACCACGAATCCCGTGCCCAGAATGATGCAGTCAACGGGACGTTCGGCGCCGTCCGTGGTCACGATCGAGTGCTCGCGGATTTCGCGGATGTCCTCCGTCACGAGTTCGACGTTCGGCCGGCGGAACATCGGGTACCACTCGTTGGAGATCAGCACCCGCTTGCAGCCGATCGTGTAGTCAGGGGTCAGCTTGCGGGCGAGCGTCTCGTCACCCACGGCACGACGGATGTTCCACCGCGCGAGCCGCTGCAGCCCGCGTGCCAGGGCGGGATGAAAGATCGGCCAGACCCGCGACTCGTTGGTCCAGTACAGGCGCGCGCGGTGCAGACGTCGCAGGATGTCGAACCTTGCAAAGCGCCCTTTCGCGGCCTCACTGTACGTGCGGGCATCGCGAGGGATCACCCAAGCAGGCGTGCGCTGAAATACGTGCAACCGGGCTACCGTCGGCGCGATGCGCGGGCAGTACTGGATCGCGCTGCCGCCGGTGCCGATCGATGCGATACGCTTGCCGGTCAGGTCGTAGCCGTGATCCCACTGCGCCGAATGGAACACCTTCCCCGCGAAGCGCTCCAGCCCTGGCAGCCGCGGCAGGTTCGGCACGTGCAGCGGACCGGTTGCGAGCACGACGTGACGAGCGCGTAGCTCGAGGCCCGACGCCAGGATCACGCGCCAGCGAGCCGTATCCGGGTCGAAGTGGAGTCCGGTCACGTGCTGGCTGAACCGGATGTACGGACGCACACCGAAGCGCTCCGTGGTGTCCAGGATGTACTGCTGGATCTCCCGCCAGCCCGCGTAGCGCTGGCTCCAGTCGGGTTTGCCCGCGAACGAGTACGAATAAAGGTGCGACTGCACGTCGCATTCGGCGCCGGGATAGGAATTGTCGCGCCACGTGCCGCCAACCTCGGCGGCCTTCTCGAGGACCGCGAAGCGGCGTTCACCCTGCGCCAGCAGCCGGATGGCCATGCACAGGCCGCCGAAACCGGCGCCGACGATTGCGACTTCCAGTTCTTCCGGCACAGCTGACCGGTGGGCGGGGGACTGCGGCAGTGCGTTCATGGCGTCGCGCACTGTGCTGCGTTTCGATGCGCGCGGCAACTGGAAAAAAGCGCAGACGTCGCTGGGCTGCAGACGGCCAGGTGTCTGATTGACAGTGCCGCTCCTCTCCAGTATCTGACATCTGGACCACTTCCAGACCAGATCAACCAGGAGTTCGTCGAACCATGAATCTACGTACCCTCAGCATGCTCGGCCTGGCCGCCGGCCTCTCGCTGATCTCGGTCGCCGCGTTCGCGCAGGAACCCGCCACAGCCGCCCCGGCTGCCAGCGAGGTCACTGCCGCTCCGGCCGTCCCGCTCAAGCTCTCGAACAAGTGGCGCGTTGAAGTACACGAGGGCGCGAACAACACCGGCACGCTGCTGTTCCGGGTCACGCCGGACAAGGGCACCGCGATGGACATCGTCGTCAATATCGAGAAGGGCCGCAGCGAGAACGGCGTGGCCACCGACATCAAGGACACGTTCAAGAAGGCGCTCGATCCGAAGGTCTATCACATCGAGAAGGACGACGGCGAAGACGTGCTGGTGAAGAGGCGCAAGGGCCCGAACTTCGAAGTGAAGTTCGTCGAGTCGACGCTCAAGGGCACCCGCATCAACATCGACAAGGAATGATTCGCCAGCAGCTCGGCGCGCGGGCACGAACACCGTCCCCCGCGCGTGAGCTGCGCAACGAACGGCGATGAAAGACCTGACGCAAGGCCACGTTTCGCGGCAGGTGCTCGCCATGGCCGCGCCGATCGCGATCGGCATGGTCTTCCAGACCCTGTATTTCCTGATCGACCTGTATTTCGTCGGCCGGATCGGGGACGACGCGATCGCAGGAGTCAGCACCGCGGGCAACATCACGTTCGTGGTGATGGCGCTCACGCAGGTACTTGCCGTCGGCACGGTCGCCCTCGTGTCACACGCCGTGGGTCGTCGTGACCTGGCGGACGCCAACCTGGTCTTCAACCAGAGCCTCTCCCTGGCAGCAATCGTGGGCGTGACGGCGCTCGTGGCAGGCTATGCGCTCACGCCGGTTTACATGCACTACATGGCGGCGGACGCAGCCACAGCCGCCGCCGGCAGGACATACCTGGCCTGGTACCTGCCCGGACTCGCGCTGCAGTTCGCGGTCGTCGGCATGGCGTCGGCGCTGCGCGGCACGGGCATCGTCAAGCCAACGATGCTGGTGCAGGTGCTCACGGTCGTGATCAACGCCGTGCTCGCGCCGGTCCTGATCGGCGGCTGGGGCACGGGCCGGCCGCTCGGCGTCGCAGGCGCGGGTCTCGCAAGCACGCTCGCGATCGTGATTGGCGTGATCGTGCTGATGTTCTACTTCCACCGGCTCGAACACACAGTGGCGGTCGACCGCGCCCTGCTGCCCATGCAGTTCACGCAGGTGCGTCGCATCCTCAAGGTCGGCCTGCCCTCGGGCGCCGAGTTCCTATTGATGTTCGTCAACATGGCGGTGATCTATGCGGTGATCGCCCGCTTCGGCTCCGAAGCGCAGGCCGGTTTCGGCATCGGCCAGCGCGTCATGCAATCTATGTTCCTGCCGGTGATGGCAGTCGCGTTCGCGGCCGCGCCGATTGCGGGCCAGAACTTCGGCGCAGGCAACCACGACCGGGTCCGTGCGACGTTCAAGTTCGCCGCACTCTTCGGCGGCAGCCTGATGCTGGTCATGAGCATCGCCTGCCACATCGCGCCGGCGAAACTGATCGCCGGATTCACCAGCGAAGCACCGGTGATCGGGATCGGCGCGGAATTCCTCCAGTTCATCTCTTGGAATTTCGTCGCTAGCGCGCTGATCTTCACCTGCTCGGGCATGTTCCAGGCGCTGGGCAACACCGTGCCGGCCCTGTTGAGCAGCGCATCGCGGCTGTTGACGTTCGTCCTGCCGCTGCTCCTGATCTCACGCCTGCCGGGCTTCGAACTGCACCACGTCTGGTGGCTGTCCGTCGCCACGACGACGCTGCAGGCGCTGTTCAGTCTCTGGCTGCTGCGCCGTGAGTTCCGCCTGCGGCTGCGACCGGCAGGCACTCAGCCAGACGTGATGCTCAACACCGTCACGAAGTGACAGGCGACGCCCGCGAACACGAAGACATGCCAGATCGCGTGCGTGTAGGGACGACTCTTCCAGAGGTAGAACGCGACACCACCGGTGTAACAGAGACCGCCAGCCACGAGCCAGCCGAGCTCGAACGTCGATAACTGCTGCATCAGCGGCTTCACGGCCACGACCGCCAGCCAGCCCATGAGGACATACAGCACCACCGACGTGCGGTGGAAGCGGAAGCCGAGCGACGTCGTCTTGAAGACGATACCGAGCAGCGCGAGCGTCCAGATGACGGCGGCGAGCGACCATCCCCAACTGCCGCGCAGTGCGCCGAGCGTGAACGGCGTGTAGGTTCCGGCGATCAGCAGGTAGATGGCGGCGTGATCGACCCGCCGCAGCCGCAGCCGCGTCACCGGGTTCTTCGCCGCATGGTAGAGCGCCGAGGTGGAGAACATCAGCAGCGCGCTCAGGCCGAAGACAAGGCCGCCCACGAGCAGCCACGGATCTCCCGTGCCGCGCGCCGCCAGCACCAGCACCGGCAGGGCGACCAGGCTCGCGACGATGCCGACGACGTGCACCGCGCAGTTCAGCCATTCTTCCCGGGCCGAATAGGTACTGGAGGTCATGCCCTCAACTCCTGGCAGGAAACCTTCGAAAGCCATTCTCGCATTCTTCGGATCCCCGGCGCTGTATTAAGATGCTTGTTTCAACGACGCTGCCAGGGCCGCCATGACCTCTGTCCTGATCCTGTACATGAGCCGCGGCGGACACACAGCCCGCATCGCACGCCGGCTGTGCGAACACATCGGCGCCACCGGCGGCAGCGCCGAGATGATGAACCTGGTCGAAGCCGAGCACGAAGGCGTGGACTGGAGCCGCTACGACGTCGTCGTCGTGGGTGCACCCGTGCTCTACGGCAAGTACGACAAAACCGTGATCGATTTCGTCACCCGGCACCGCGCGCAACTCGAGTCGAAGCCGAACAGCTTCTTCAACGTCTCCGTGGTGGCGCGCGTGCCGGAGAAGTCGACCGTCGCGGGCAACCGTTACATGCAGAAGTTCCTGCAACTTTCACCCTGGCGACCGCGCGACCTGAAGGTGATCGCCGGCAAAGTCGACTACCCCGCGTGGCCGTGGCTGGACCGGTTCATGATCCGGCTCATCATGCAGATGACGAACGGCCCGACGGACACCACCGCGGTCATCGACTACACTGATTGGGACGATGTGCGTGCCTATGGCACGCACCTGTTGACGCTGCGCTGAAGATTCGAATCACACAGGAAGAATGTCATGCAGATCACGGAAATCCTGAATCAGCTGGGCGGACTGCAGTCCGTGGCGAAGGAACTGGGTGTCGACCAAGCGCAAGTCACCGCTGGCGCCGCTGCGCTCATGCCTGCCCTGCTGGGAGGGTTCAAGAAGCAGGCGCAGGCGCAGCCGTCCGGACTCGACGGCCTCGTCGGCATGCTAGGCAATCTCGGCGGCGGCGGACTGCTGGATGACGTGCTGAGCCCACAACCGACGAACGTCGGTCGCGGCAATGACGTTCTCGGACAGATCTTCGGTTCACCCGAAGTGAGCCGGACCGTGGCGCGCAACGCCGCTGCGACGTCGGGCATCGATCCGGCCCTGCTCAAGAAGATGCTGCCGATGCTCGCCATGCTCGTCGCCGGCTTCATGGCGAAGCAGAGCATGGGCCAGCCAGCTGCTCCGGCCAGTGGCGGTGCCGGTGGCCTGGGCGGCTTGCTCGGCGGCTTGCTGGGACAGGGCGGCGCCGCAAAGGCGCCTGGCCTGGCCGGCATGCTCGACCTGAACGGCGACGGCAATCCGCTCGACGACATCTTGGGGCTGGCGAGCAAGTTCCTGCGCTGAGGCGGTCGATGAACACGCCGCAGCGAAGACCCGTTGCTCTGGTGATCGGCGCCGGTGATGCAACCGGCGGCGCGATCGCGCGCCGGTTCGCCCGCGAAGGTTTTGCCGCTTGCGTGACGCGTCGCTCGGCCGACAAGCTGCAACCGCTGGTAGATGCTATCCGCGCCGAGGGCGGCGAGGCGCACGGCTTCGGCTCCGACGCGCGGAAAGAAGACGAAGTCGCGGCACTGGTCGAGGACATCGAGAGCCGCATCGGCGACATCGACGCGTTCGTCTTCAACATCGGCGCCAACGTCCCGTGCAGCGTGCTCGACGAATCCGCGCGCAAGTACTTCAAGATCTGGGAAATGGCCTGCTACGCCGGCTTCCTGACCGGCCAGGCCGTGGCGAAGCGCATGGTGGCACGCCGACGCGGCACGATGATCTTCACGGGCGCCACGGCGAGCCTGCGCGGCGCCGCCAGTTTCGCCGCGTTCGCCGGCGCCAAGCACGCGTTGCGCGCGCTGGCCCAGAGCCTGTCACGCGAAGTCGGGCCGTCGAACGTGCACGTCGCGCACGTGATCATCGACGGCGCGATCGACACTGCGTTCATCCGCGACAACTTTCCTGAACGCTATGCACTCAAGAACGAGGGCGGCATCCTCGCGCCGGATCACATCGCCGACACATACTGGTTTCTGCACCAGCAACCGCGCGATGCCTGGACGTTCGAACTGGACCTGCGCCCCTGGTCGGAGCGCTGGTAGCGAAAAGCCGGCTCAGGCCGGTGTGGCTTTCCTGCGCCGCGGCTTCGGCGTCTTCCGAACTGGTGCAGCCTTCGCCACGACCGCTTTCTTCCGCACCTTCCGTACCTTCCGCGCCTTCCCCTCCTTCCTGCCCTTCCCCGCCTTCCCCTCCTTCCTGCCCTTCCCCGCCTTCCTCACCTTCTTCTTGTCGTCACCGCCGAGGAACACCTGCTCCAGTTCGTCGATCGCCACGCCCGTGTAGACGGCGAGGCGCTGCAGGTGGGGCACCTTGTCGGCGCACCCGGTGAAGCCGAAATACAGGCCGCCCGCGTAACTCAGCACGGTGATGTTGAGCGCCTGGCCGTGGAAAAGCGCCGAAATCGGGTAATACGCCTCCATCTCCGAGCCCAGGAAGTACAGCTTGCTGCGTGGACCGGGCACGTTCGAGATGATGACGTTGTAGGTCGGCGGCACGCGCGAACCGATGCCAGGCAGACGCGTTAGGATCTGCGGCGAGCTGATCAGGACCGTGAAATCCATGAGCGCCTTGGTGCTCATCTGCTTGAGGAAGTCGCGTCCGGCGGCGCTGCTGCGACGGATGACGTCGAACCGTTCACGCACGTCCTCGATGTCGGTGCCGAGGCGCACGTTGGCGAAGCTGATCGCATTGCCGCCGGCCTGGCTCGAGTCGCGCGGCAACGCCACGGGAATGGACGTCACCAGCGACTTGCGCGGCAACTCACCGAGCTCGAGCAGGAAGCGCCGCATCGCTCCGCTGCTGGCTGCGAGCACCACGTCGTTGATGCTGCCGCCCGCCGCTTCGCCGATCGCCTTCAGGCGTTCGAGGCTGCTCGCCTGCGTGGCGACACGGCGCTGCGGGGTGACGTTGACGTTGAAGATCGTGCGGGGCGCTTCCGCCAGCGAGGTGAAGTCGGGATTCGCCTTCACGCCGAACACGGCCTTGGCGGTGCCCGCGAGGCCCTGTACGAGGCTCGGCAATTCCTTCGCCTGGCTCGCGAAGGCCGCCTGCAGCAGGCTGAAGGCGCCGAACCTTCCCGGAATCGTCGGTGTGCGCACCTTGCGCGGCCGGTCGGCCGCCCAGACTGGCGGTGTCTCGCTGGCATGGGGATCGGTCGAGAAGTTGAGCAAGCCGACGCCCGACACACCGTCCGCCAGCGAATGATGGAGCTTGCAGTACAGCGCGAAGCGTCCGCCCTGCAGGCCTTCGATCAGGTGGATCTCCCAGAGCGGGCGATCGAGGTCCATCGGGTTCGAATGCAGGCGCGAAACGAGGATGCCCAGCTCGCGCTCGCCGCCGGGATACGGCAGCGCCGAATGCCGCAGGTGGTAATCGAGATCGATCTTCTCGGCGACCTCGAACGTGGGACGCAAGCGGCCCGACCCCACGCCCCGCAGCCGGTAATTGAACGGCGCAGCCGTGACCGGAAAGCTGCGCAGGTATTCGTAGACGATGCGCGGGTAATCGCGCGGCGCGCCAGCCGGCAGCATGAAAGTCTGCAGACCCGCGACGTGCATCGGGGTCTGACGCGTTTCCATGAGCACGAAGCTCAGGTCGAGCAGGTTGAGCAGCTTGCTGTCGGCCATGGGATCCTCCGTTCCCCGGCAATATAGGCGACTGCCAGACACCGGGCCAGAAGATGACGCCGAACGCCGCCCTGTTCTTTCGCCTGACCTGACACCGTCCCTGTGGACCGGGAACCCTACGCCGCCTTGTCCGTGACGCCGGCACTGCTGATCGCCGCCTGCGCGGCGGCGAGCCGCGCGATCGGCACCCGCGGCGCCGAGCACGAGACGTAGTCCAGCGCGATCGAGTCACAGAACATGATCGAAGCCGGATGACCACCGTGCTCGCCGCAGATACCGACCTTGAGCCCGGGCCGGCTGCGCCGGCCCCATTCGACGGCGAGCGCCATCAATCGCCCCACGCCCTTGACGTCGAGCACCTCGAACGGGTTGTCCTGCAGGATTCCCCGTTCGTTGTACATCGGCAGGAACTTGTTCTCGGCGTCTTCACGCGAGAACGAGAACGTCGCCTGCGTGAGGTCGTTGGTGCCGAAGGAGAAGAACTCCGCCACTTCCGCGAGGTTCTCGGCGCGCATGCAGGCGCGCACGACTTCCACCATGGTGCCGAACTTGCAGGGGACCTGCACGCCGTAGGTCAGCTCGACCTGCTTCTGCACGGCAGACATGTAGTCCCGCACGAGGTTCAGCTCCTGGGCCGTGCAGACCTGCGGCACCATGATTTCCGGCTGCACCTCGACGCCGGCGCGCACGCAATCGGCCGCCGCCTCGAGCACGGCGCGGATCTGCATCGTGTAGATCTCCGGATAGGTGATGCCGAGCCGCACGCCGCGGTGGCCCAGCATGGGATTCACCTCGCGCAGGGCTCGCGCCTTGCGCAGGACTGCTTCCTTGCGCGCGATGATCGAGTCGATCAGCCGCGTCTCGCCAAAATCGCGCAGCGCGGCGGGGATCTGCGTATCCGGGGCAAAGCGCGCTGCTTCCGTCAGCACCTCCATGCCGCGGGCGGCACCGCGCAGGTCATGCAGGCGCGCGATGTCGTCCTCGAGCTGCCGCTCCGTCGGCAGGAACTCGTGGATCGGCGGGTCGAGCAGCCGGATCGTCACGGGGTGCGGCGCCATGCCGCGGAAGATGCCGACGAAATCCGCACGCTGGATCGGCAGCAGGCGATCGAGCGCCGCGCGCCTGTCCTCGGGCGTCTCGGCCACGATCATGTCCACGACGATGGGCAGCCGGTCGGCTGCGTTGAACATGCGTTCCGTGCGGCACAGACCGATGCCCTTCGCCCCGTAGCGCAGTGCACGGGCCGCGTCGTGCGGCGTGTCCGCGTTGGCGCGCACCCCGAGTCGAGCGTGCTGGTCGGCCCAGCCGAGCAGCTTCACGAGCGCCGCCGAGAAGTCTGCCTCGACTGTCGGCACCTCGCCGCGGAACACGCGGCCCGTACTGCCGTCGATGGTGACGACGTCCCCTTCCTTGATCACCTGGTCGCCGACGAACGCGACGCGCATGGCCACGTCGACGTGGATGCCTTCGGCTCCGGCCACGCACGGCTTGCCCATGCCCCGCGCGACGACGGCCGCGTGCGAAGTCTTGCCGCCGCGGCTGGTAAGGATGCCCTGCGAGGCGAAGAACCCGTGGATGTCCTCGGGCTTGGTTTCCTCGCGCACCAGGATGACTTTCGTGCCCTGCTTGCCCAGCACCTCCGCGCGATCGGCGTCGAATACCGCATGGCCGCTGGCCGCGCCGGGCGATGCAGGCAACCCTGTCGCCAGCGGCTGGCTCTTGTGCTGCGGATCGAGACGCGGGAACAGCATCTGCTCGAGGTGCGCGGGGTCGACGCGCAAGATGGCTTCTTCACGGCCCAGCAGTCCTTCCTCGTGCATTTCGACCGAGGTGCGGACCCTCGCGGCCGCGTTCATCTTGCCGTTGCGGGTCTGCAGGCAGAAGAGCGTGCCGCGCTCGATCGTGAACTCGAAGTCCTGCACTTCGCGGTAGTGCCGCTCGAGCCGGTTGCGCAGTTCCATGAGTTGCACATGGAGGCCCGGCATCTCGGTCGCGAGATCCGCGATCGGCTTGGGTGTGCGGATGCCGGCGACCACGTCCTCGCCCTGGGCGTTCGTCAGGTACTCGCCGTACAGCTGGTTCTCGCCCGTGGCCGGGTTGCGCGTGAAGCCGACGCCGGTCGCGCTGTCGTTGCCCATGTTGCCGTAGACCATGGCCACGACGTTGACGGCCGTGCCATTCGCCATTGCCGGCGTGATCTTGAACTCGCGCCGGTAGTCGATCGCCCGCTTGCCCATCCACGAGTTGAAGACGGCCTTGATGGCAATCTCGAGCTGTTCGTAGGGATCGGACGGGAACGGCTGCCCGGTGTGCCTCTGCACCACCTGCAGGAAGCGCTCGCCGATCTCGCGCAGCTCGTCCGCGCCGAGCATCACGTCCTGCTTGACGCCGACGCGGGACTTGACCACCTCGAACTGCTCGTCGAAGAGCGCGTCCGGCACACCCAGCGCAACCTTGCCGAACAGCTGGATGAAGCGGCGCCATGCGTCGTAGCCGAAGCGCTCGTTGCCGGTATGGCGGATGAGCGCGGCGAGCGTCGTCGCGTTGAGACCGAGATTGAGGATGGTGTCCATCATGCCCGGCATCGACATGGCGGAGCCGGAGCGCACCGAGACCAGCAGCGGGTCGTCGCTGCCGCCAAAGCGCTTGCCGGTCTGGCGCTCGAGCGACGCCATGTGCGTTCGCACAGCGTCCAGCAGGCCCGCAGGCAGGTTGCGCTGGGCGTCGCCCAGGTACGCGAGACAGGCCTCGGTGGTGATGACGAATCCCGGCGGGACGTTGAGCCCGATACGCGTCATCTCGCAGAGGTTGGCGCCCTTGCCGCCGAGCAGCAGCTTGTTATGGCCGTCGCCCTCGGCAAAGGCATAGATCCATTGGCTGGTACTGGTGGTCATCGCGGGTCCTCACCGCCCCTGCCCCGGGGCTGCAGGTCGCCACCGATACCGCCGGAGCGGCCGCGGGAGAATACGTAGTATTGGAGGGCGCGGTACGCGCGGCAGAGATGCGCTGCGGCTAGCAGATGCGTGGCAGCGGGT
>JBAVJR010000431.1:0-21798 GCA_049687855.1 Steroidobacteraceae bacterium
CGAAGGAGGCACCTCGAACTCGGCTGCAGGGTGGGCGACACGCGCCGGGATAGTCAGGGCGTCGAACGTGCGGCGCTCCAGCCCGACATGGAAATCACGGACCAGTCGATAACCCACCGCCCCTGTCGCTGCGCGCGGATCCCACGTCTCGACGTGCCGACGCAACGCGGCGCGCGCGGGCTGGCCGCGCACGGCATCGGCATCGAGCAAGCCGAGCAGGAGGTCGCGCCAACGGACCAGGAACAACGCGCGATCGTCGAGCTGGATTCGCAGCATGTCAGCTTCGGTGGCCTGGCCGGCCGGGATCGCGAGCAGGCCATCCCGGATCTGCTGGGCGCGGGCGCCGCGGTCCGGCGCACCATCGCCGATCGCCGCAAGCCTCTCCGCGCCGACGACGCGGTTGTTGGCCGTCCAGATGCGCCCCGTCGGTGGGTTCAGCACGCGCGGGTAGGTCGCGGGATCACGCCATCCCTGCCAGCCCGCATCCGGCTGCGTCCAGTCCGAGGGCAGGCCGGCGTCGTAGCCGGCGCCGCGCAGCGGCATGCGGCCGAGCAGCGTCCAGCCGATGTTGCCGCCTGCATCGCCGCAGACGAAATTCTGCGCCGGACCGCCGATCGTGTTCGCGACGCCGAGCGCGTCGGCGCAATCGTCGACCTGCTCGAGTTGCAGCCAGCGCAGGTTGGTCGCGGCGGGATCGTGCGCGGTCCATGCGAGCGCGAGCGTGCCTGCCCCCGCCTCGTCGCCGTCCGGAAGCAGCGGCCCCCACTGGGTCTGCTCGACCAGTACCTCGCGCGTCGCACCGGAACTGGAGCGGATCGTCTCGATGAAATGCTGCAGCGGCGCCCATCCGCTGGCCGTGCGGTACCGGCTGCGATCTGCCGAACGTTCGACGCGAACGAGGTCCGTCCAGTCACCGTAACTGTTGGTGAATCCCCAGGCGATGTGTCCGTTGCTGCCGACGACCATGATCGGCACGCCGGGCAGCGTGAGTCCCATCAGGTCGCGGCGGTCCGCGGGGGACTCGCTGGCAACCAGCAGGCGCGCGCGATACCAGGTGTTGGGGACGGCGAGCCCGAGGTGCATGTCGTTCGCGAGCAGCGCTGTGCCGCTCTTCGTGTGCGTACCGGCGACGGCCCAGTTGTTGCTGCCGACGACGCTGTTCGCACGAGCGGCGACCGGCGAGCGCAGCGAGGCCAGTTTGCCGGACTCGCCCCGGAGTTGCCGCAGGTCGAAGGCTGCCGGAGCCGGCACGGGCGCCGCCGACATGACGACACCATCGATCGGCGCCTCCCACGTGGGAGCCACGGAATACACGAAGCGAAACACGTCTGGCGGCAGGGCCGCGGCGAGCAGTCCGCGCTGCCTGTCGGCCGACCCCTCGGCGTCGTTCAGCTGCAGGTACATGGCATAGACGACGAGCAGGCAATCCTGCGGCCGCCAGGGCTCGGGCCGCTGGCGCAGCAAGAGGTACTCGAACGGCCGCACGCGCAGCGAACCGAGTCCCGCGTTGACGCCGCGCGCATACGCATCGAGCAACGACCTTTCCACCGGAGCGAGCTGTGCGTAGACGCGCTCGGCAACGTCGTGAAAGCGATGAATTCGCCGTCCCGCGTCCAGGTCCATCGCCGCATCGCCGACGAGCTCGGACAGGCGCCCGCCCGACATTCGACGCGCGAGGTCCATCTGGAAGAAACGGTCCTGCGCGTGCACAAACCCGGTCGCGAAGGCAACGTCAGCGCGCGAACGCCCAGTGACCGTCACGGCACCCGACGCGTCGCGTTCGATCACCGTCTCGCCCTCGACACCCGCTGCAGATCGCTCGCCGTCGAGCACGGGCAGGCTGCCACGCACGGCCAGGAAAGCGGCTGCCACGGCCATGAGCAGCAGCGCGACCAGGCCGAGCAGCACGCGGGAAATGATTTTCATGGCGGTGAGAAGGGGAAGGGGAGGAAGGGGAGGAAGGGATTAGTCGGATGCGCTGCGCGCGAAGCAACTCTTTTCAACTAATCCCTTCCGGCCCTTCCTCGCCTTCCTCGCCTTCCTCCCCCCTTCCCCTATCCACTCACTTCGAGCAGCTTCATCGTGTTGGTGCCGCCGGACACACCCGAGAGTTCGCCCAGTGTCAGGATGATCTCGTCGCCCGACTGCACGAACTGGCGGTCGATCAGCTCACGCGAGATCGCCTTGTAGAGCTCGGCGGGATCGGTGTGCGTGATGTCGAAGGGAATCGGATAGACGCCACGGTACAGCGCGACACGGCGGCGCGTCCGCTCGTTGCGCGTGAAGGCGAAGATCGGGATGTCCGAACGGATGCGCGACATCCAGAGCGGTGTGGCGCCGGATTCCGTCAACGCCACGATGGCTTCGACGGTCATGTGATTGGCCGTGTACATCACGGCATGCGCGATCGCCTGCGCGAACTCCGTCACCCGGCCTTCGAACCGTTCGCCACGGGCATTGCGGGCAATCTGGTACTTCTCGGCGCCGACGATCACCTCGGCCATCGCCTCGACGGCACGCACCGGGTACTTGCCGACCGCCGATTCACCCGACAGCATCACCGCGTCGCTGCCGTCGAGCACGGCGTTCGCCACGTCCGACACCTCGGCGCGCGTCGGCACCGGATTCTGGATCATCGACTCCATCATCTGCGTCGCAGTGATGGTCACGCGGTCGTGCTTGCGCGCGACCTGCAGGATGTGCTTCTGCAGCCCCGTGAGCTCGGCATAACCGACCTCGATGCCGAGATCGCCGCGCGCGACCATGACGGCATCGCTGGCCTGCACGATCTCGTCGAGCCGCGGGATCGCCTCGCTGCGCTCGATCTTGGCGACGATGCGGGCATCGCTGCCCGCGGCGGAGAGCAGGCTGCGGGCCTCTTCGATGTCGGCCGCCTGGCGCACGAACGAAACGGCGAGGTAATCGATGTCGAGGCTGGCGGCGAGCTTGACGTCTTCGCGGTCCTTGTCGGTGAGCGCCTTGGCCGACAGTCCGCCGCCGCGACGATTGATGCCTTTCTGGTCGCCGAGTTCGCCGCCGACGAGCACGCGGCATTCCACCTTGCTGCCGCGGGTCGCGGTGACGACGAGCTCGATCTGGCCGTCGCCGAGGATCAGTTCATCGCCGGGCGCGACGTCGTTTGCGAGTTCCTTGTACGTCATGCCGACGCTGCGATCCGTGCCGTCGTGCGTGTCGAGCCCCGGGTCGAGCGTGAACGTCGCGCCTTCGGTGAGCAGCGTGTGCCCGCCGGCAAAACGCTCGATGCGGATCTTGGGCCCCTGCAGGTCGCCGAGCAGCGCGACGTGCTTGCCGACGCTCGACGCCGCCTGCCGGGCCATTTCGACACGCCGCCGATGGTCGGCCGGCCCGCCGTGCGAGAAGTTGACGCGCAATACGTCGGCGCCCGCGCGAATCACTTCCTCGAGCACGCCCGGCGCGTCCGTCGCAGGGCCCAGTGTCGCGACGATCTTGGTCCTGCGAGTCAGCATCTTGCTGCGCTCCTGCTGGCTGGCGATGCGGGTCATCCTGCGGCACGCAGCTCGAGCATTTCCACGGCCGGCAGTTTCTTGCCTTCGAGGAACTCGAGGAACGCGCCGCCGGCGGTCGAGATGTAGGAGATGTCTTCCTCGACGCCGTACTTCTCGATCGCTGCGATCGTGTCGCCGCCGCCTGCCACCGAGAACGCGGGACTGCGCGCGACGGCCTGGGCGAGGACGCGCGTGCCTTCGCCGAACTGGTCGAACTCGAACACCCCGACCGGGCCGTTCCAGACGATCGTGCCCGCGCCCTTGAGGGCCGCGGCGAAGCGTTCGGCGGTATCGGGGCCGATGTCGAGGATCATCTCGTCGGCCGCGACCTGCGCGACCTGCTTGACGTCGGCTTCGGCAGACGCCGAGAACTCCGTCGCGACGACGACGTCGGACGGAAGCGGAATCTCGACGCCAGACTGCTTCGAGCGCTCGAGCAGCTTGCGAGCCGTCTCGACCATGTCGACTTCGTAGAGCGACTTGCCGACCGGGTGCCCAGCCGCCGCCAGGAACGTGTTGGCGATGCCGCCGCCGACGATCAGCTTGTCGACCTTGCCGAGCAGGGTTTCGAGCACCGTGAGCTTGGTCGACACCTTCGACCCGCCCACGATCGCGACCAGCGGCCGCTTCGGGTTGCCGAGCGCCTTCTCGAGCGCTTCGAGTTCGTTGGTCAGCAGCGGACCGGCGCACGCGATCGGCGCGAACTTGCCGACGCCGTGGGTGCTCGCTTCGGCGCGGTGGGCCGTCGCGAAGGCATCCATGACGTAGACGTCGCAAAGCGCCGCCATCTTCTGCGCCAGTTCGTCCTTGTTCTTCTTCTCGCCCTTGTTGAATCGCACGTTCTCGAGCAGGACGACTTCGCCCGGCTCGCAGGTCACGCCACCGAGCCACTCGCGCTCGAAGCGGACCTTGCGTCCCAGCATCTCGGAGAGCCGCGCGGCCACGGGGGCCAGCGAGAACTCCTCGACAGGCACGCCCTCTTCCGGACGGCCGAGGTGCGACATCAGCAGCACGCGGGCCCCGGCCTTCCGCGCCGCCTCGATCGTCGGCAGCGACGCGCGGATGCGCGCGTCGCTGGTGACTACCCCATCCTTCACGGGGACGTTGAGGTCTTCGCGGATCAGCACCCGCTTGCCCTTCAAGTCCACATCGCTCATGCGGAGCACTCGAATCATGCCCTTCCCCTTTGCAGTGGCTTGCAGCGCCGTTTCAGCGTTACTCACTTCGAAATGACGCGTGCCATCTCGAGCACCTTGCAGGAGTAGCCCCACTCGTTGTCGTACCACGCGACGACCTTGACGAAGGTATCGTCGAGCGCGATGCCGGCTTCGGCATCGAACACCGAGGTGCAGGATTCACCGCGGAAATCCGTGGCGACGACCTTCTCGTCGGTGTAGCCGAGCACGCCCTTCATCGGGCCCTGCGCGGCCGCCTTCATCGTGGCGCAGATCTCCTCGTACTTGGCAGGCTTGCTCAACTCGACCGTGAGGTCGACGACCGACACGTCCGACGTCGGCACGCGGAACGCCATGCCCGTGAGCTTCTTGTTCAGCTCCGGGATGACCTTGCCGACGGCCTTGGCTGCGCCGGTGGACGACGGGATGATGTTCTCGAGGATGCCGCGACCACCGCGCCAGTCCTTGTTCGACGGGCCGTCGACCGTCTTCTGCGTCGCCGTCGCGGCGTGCACGGTGGTCATCAGGCCGCGCTTGATGCCCCAGTTGTCGTGCAGCACCTTCGCGACGGGCGCGAGGCAGTTGGTGGTGCACGAGGCGTTCGAGATGATCGCCTCGCCCGCGTACCTGGTGTGGTTGACGCCAAAGACGAACATCGGCGTGTCGTCCTTCGACGGGGCCGACATGATCACCTTCTTCGCGCCGGCGGCGAGGTGCTTCTGTCCGCCCGCCGCGTCGAGGAACAGGCCGGTCGATTCGATGACGATGTCGGCGCCGACTTCGCCCCACTTCAGCTCGGACGGGTCCTTCACCGCGGTGAGGCGGATCTTGCGGCCGTTGACGACGAGCGTGTTGCCCTCGACGGCGATGTCGCCCTTGAAGCGGCCGTGCACCGAGTCGTACTTGAGCATGTACGCCAGGTAGCCGGGCTCGAGCAGGTCATTGATGCCGACGATCTCGATGTCGGCGAAATCCTTCGCCGCCGCGCGAAACACCATGCGGCCGATGCGGCCAAATCCGTTGATGCCGACCTTGATAGTCATTGTCTGCGTCTCCCGTCAGAACTGGTTGCGTAAACCGATGTGAATCAGAGCAGGCCGGCGGCAACCTGGGCCACGTTAGCCGCAGTGAAGCCGAAATGCTCGAAAAGCTTCTTGGCCGGCGCCGAGGCGCCGAACGTATCCATGCCGACGACGGCGCCGTCGAGACCGACGTAGCGCCACCAGCTTTCCCTGGAGCCGGCTTCGATGGCAACGCGCTTCGTGCCGGCGGGCAGCACGCTGGCGCGGTACGCCGCGTCCTGCGCGTCGAACACGCTCGTGCTCGGCATCGAGACGACGCGCACGCGACGGCCCTGCGCCGTGAGCAGCTTGGCCGCCTCGGCGGCGAGGCCGACTTCGGAACCGGTTGCGATCAGCACCAGCTCCGGCGCGCCGTCGCTGTCGATCAGCACATAGCCGCCCCGTGCGATTGCGGCGACCTGTGCGGGCGTACGCGGCATCGGCGGCAACGCCTGGCGCGAGAGAATCAGGCTGGTGGGGCCGGTGACGTTGTCGATCGAATCGCCCCAGGCGACGGCCGTCTCGACCGTATCGCACGGACGCCACACGCGCATGTTCGGGATCAGTCGCAGGCTGGCAACGTGCTCGACGGGCTGGTGCGTCGGGCCGTCCTCGCCGAGGCCGATCGAGTCGTGCGTGAACACGAGCACGACGCGCTGCTGCATCAGCGCGGCCATGCGCACGGCGTTGCGCGCGTAATCGGAGAACACGAGGAACGTGCCGCCGTACGGAATGAACCCGCCGTGCAGCGCGACGCCGTTCATGATCGCGCACATGCCGAACTCGCGCACGCCGTAGTGGATGTAGTTGCCGGCGGTGTTCGCGCCGACCGACTTCGATGCCTTGTGGTTCGTGTTGTTCGAGCCCGTGAGGTCGGCCGAGCCGCCGAGCATCTCCGGGATCGCCGCACCCAGCACGTTCAACACCTGCTGCGACGAGGCGCGCGTGGCGACAGCCGCCGGCTTCTCGACCTGCGCCGCGATGAAGGCCTGCAGCTTGCCCTGCCAGTCCTCCGGCAGCTCGCCGCGCTGGCGGCGTTCGAATTCGGCCGCGAGTTCGGGATGCGCGGTGCGATACGCCGCAAAGCGGGTTTGCCAGTCCCGCTCGACCACGGCGCCCTTCGCCTTGGCGTCCCAGCCCGCGCGGATGTCGTCCGGAATCACGAACGGCGCGGCGGTCCAGCCGAGCTTCTCGCGCGTCGCGGCGATCTCGGCGTCGCCGAGCGGCGCGCCGTGCGTGGCTTCGGTGCCCTGCTTGTTCGGCGAGCCCCAGCCGATGATGGTCTTGCAGCAGATCAGCGACGGCCGCGTCTTCTCGGCCTTGGCGGCCTGGATCGCCTTCTCGATGGCCGCGGCGTCGTGGCCGTCCACGTCGGGCACGACGTGCCAGCCGTAGGCCCCGAAGCGCTTCGGCGTGTCGTCGGTGAACCAGCCGTGCACCTCACCGTCGATCGAGATGCCGTTGTCGTCGTAGAAGCAGATCAGCTTACCCAGCTGCAGCGTGCCCGCCAGCGAGCATGCCTCGTGCGACACGCCTTCCATCAGGCAGCCGTCGCCGAGGAACACGTACGTGTGGTGGTCGACGACCCGGTGAAAGGGCTGGTTGAACTCCTCGGCCAGCAATTTCTCGGCGAGCGCCATGCCGACGGCGTTGCCCAGGCCCTGGCCGAGCGGGCCGGTCGTCGTCTCGATGCCCAGGTGCCGGTCGACTTCGGGGTGGCCCGCCGTGTGCGAGCCGAACTGCCGGAAGTTCGCGAGATCCTCGATCGTGAGCGGATAACCCGCCAGGTGGAGCAAGGAATAGAGCAGCATCGAGCCGTGCCCGTTCGACAGCACGAAGCGGTCGCGGTCGGCCCACTCGGGGTTGCCCGGGTTGTGCTTGAGGTGATCCGCCCACAGCACCTGCGCGATGTCGGCCATGCCCATCGGCATGCCTGGGTGACCGGAATTGGCCTTCTGGACCGCGTCCATGCTCAGCGCCCGGATGGCGTTGGCGAGCTGCCGGCGTGTGGGCATCGTGAACCCTCGTGGTAATCCGGCCATTTTAGCGTCCGGGCGCCGGGTGGGTCACACGAAATCTGTCGAATCGACGGGTCGCGGGGCTGCGTAAGGTCGGGATTGACAGCAGGCCGGACGGAAAGGTCGTCAAGGACAATCCGGTCCACCTTATAATTCGCGGCTGTTTGCCCTGGGAAGCTCCTCATATGTCGACCGGTCACCTGTTCACCTCCGAGTCCGTCTCCGAAGGCCACCCGGACAAGGTCGCCGACCAGATCTCGGACGCGGTGCTCGACGCAATGATTTCGCAGGACAAGCGCTCGCGCGTCGCCTGCGAAACGCTGGTCAAGACCGGCGTCGCGATCGTGGCCGGCGAAGTCACGACGGAAGCCTGGGTGGACCTCGAGGACCTCGTCCGCGGCGTCATCACCGACATCGGCTACACCTCGTCGCACGTCGGTTTCGACGGCCGCACCTGCGGCGTGCTGAACATCATCGGCAAGCAGTCGCCCGACATCGCGATGGGCGTCGACCGCAGCAACCCCGAGGAACAGGGTGCCGGCGACCAGGGCCTCATGTTCGGCTATGCCAGCAACGAGACGCCAAGCCTGATGCCGGCGCCGATCTGCTACGCGCACAAGCTCGTCGAGCGCCAGGCCGAAGTCCGCAAGAACAACCTGCTGCCGTGGCTGCGCCCGGATGCCAAGTCCCAGGTCACCTGCCGCTATGAAGACGGCAAGGTCACCGGGCTGGACGCCGTCGTGCTCTCCACCCAGCACGACCCGGACGTGAAGCTCGATGACCTGCGCGAAGCCGTGATGGAGCTCGTGATCAAGCACGTGCTGCCGAGGGAATGGCTGGGCAAGGACACCAGGTTCCACATCAACCCGACGGGCAACTTCGTCATCGGCGGCCCGGTCGGCGACTGCGGCCTCACCGGCCGCAAGATCATCGTCGACAGCTACGGCGGCATGGCCCGCCACGGTGGCGGCGCGTTCTCCGGCAAGGATCCGTCCAAGGTGGACCGCTCCGCGGCCTACGCGGCGCGTTATGTCGCCAAGAACCTCGTGGCTGCCGGCCTGGCCGACCGTTGCGAGATCCAGGTGTCTTATGCAATCGGCGTGGCCGAGCCGACCTCGATCACGGTCGACACGTTCGGCACCGGCAAGGTGAGCCAGGAGCGCCTCGAGCAGCTGGTGCGTGCGCACTTCGACCTGCGCCCGTACGGCATCATCAAGATGCTCGATCTGGTCCACCCGATGTACCGCGCCACTGCGTCCTATGGTCATTTCGGCCGTGATCCGGTCCACATGACCTACAAGTGGAAGGAAAACATCGCGGGCAAGCGCGTCGAGAAGAGCGAGGCCTTCACCGCGTTCACCTGGGAAAAGACGGACAAGGCGGAAGCGCTCCGGAAAGACGCGGGCCTGTAGGAAGGGGAGGAAGGGCAGGAAGGACCGGAAGGTCAGGAAGGGGAAGAAGGTCCCGCCTGCCTTCCAGTCCTTCCCCTCCTTCCGGTCCTTCCGGTCCTTCCCCTCCTTCCTGCCCTTCCTGCCCTTCCTGTCCTTCCTCCCCTACGGTACTATCGCCGCCCCGCCCGAGGAGCGCTGCAACGGACCGTCGCGTCCGCCAGGCTCGGGCATTGGGTTTACCCAACCGCGCTCGCTGAACCACGTGGTGTCGTTCAGGCGAGCGCGAAGAGCGAATCCCCCCTCGCCGCCTGTTCGAATGGCCACGGTCCAACGAGAGAGGATCGTCCGATGAACGCTGCCGTAATTGCTTCGAAGCCTGGCCAGGACTATGTCGTGGCCGACCGCGCGCTCGCCGACTGGGGCCGCAAGGAAATGCTGATTGCCGAAAGCGAGATGCCGGGCCTGATGGCCATCCGCAAGGAGTTCGCCAGGGAGCAGCCGCTCAAGGGCGCGCGCATTGCCGGCTCGCTGCACATGACCATCCAGACCGCGATGCTGATCGACACGCTGAAGGCTCTCGGCGCCGACGTGCGCTGGGCATCGTGCAACATCTACTCCACGCAGGACCACGCCGCTGCGTACGTCGCCGCGACGGGCACGCCGGTCTTCGCCTACAAGGGCGAGACGCTGGACGACTACTGGGAATACACCCACCGCATCTTCGAATGGCCGAACGGCCAGCACGCCAACATGATCCTCGACGACGGCGGCGACGCCACGCTGCTGCTCATGCTCGGCACGCGCGCCGAGAAGGACGCGTCGGTGATCGCGAAGCCGACCAACGAAGAAGAAGTCGCGCTCTACAACTCGATCCGCAAGCGGCTCGAATCGAGCCCGGGCTGGTATTCGAAGCGCCTCGCGCAGATCCAGGGCGTCACGGAAGAGACGACCACGGGCGTGAAGCGGCTGTACGGCTTCGCGAAGAAGGGCGAACTGCCGTTCCCGGCGATCAACGTCAACGACTCGGTCACCAAGTCGAAGTTCGACAACCTGTACGGCTGCCGTGAGTCGCTGGTCGACGCGATCAAGCGCGCCACCGACGTCATGATCGCCGGCAAGGTTGCGGTCGTCGCGGGTTACGGCGACGTCGGCAAGGGCTCGGCGGAATCGTTGCGTGCACTGTCGGCCCAGGTGTGGATCACCGAAATCGACCCGATCTGCGCCCTGCAGGCAGCGATGGAAGGCTACCGCGTCGTGACGATGGACGAGGCCTGCGACAAGGCCGACATCTTCGTCACTGCCACCGGCAACGTGAACGTGATCAACCACGACCACATGAAGCGGATGAAGAACCAGGCCATCGTCTGCAACATCGGCCACTTCGACAGCGAGATCGAGATCGCCGCGCTCAAGCAGTACACCTGGGAAAGCATCAAGCCGCAGGTCGATCACGTGGTCTTCCCCGACGGCAAGCGCCTGATCATCCTGGCGGAAGGCCGCCTCGTGAACCTCGGCTGCGGGACGGGTCACCCGTCGTTCGTGATGTCCAATTCGTTCACGAACCAGGTGCTCGCGCAGATCGAGCTCTACAAGCACGGCGCCAAGTACGGCAAGGAAGTCTATGTGCTGCCGAAGCACCTCGACGAGAAGGTCGCGCAGCTGCACCTCGAGCGCATCGGCGTGCACCTGACGACGCTGACACCCGAGCAGGCGGCGTACATCGGCGTGCCGGCACAGGGCCCGTTCAAGACCGACCATTACCGGTACTAGCCGGCTGCACCAGTCACTGGCCAGCAAGAGGTCAGGGGTTGGGGGACAGGGGTTAGTCGGAACGAAGACGGCCGCCATGGGGCGGCCGTTCTTGTTGGCACCGTGACTGATTGCGCGCCTGCGAAGATTACTCTGCCGTGAAAGGTCAAGGGTGCGCCGCTTTTCGCGCGTCCCCTGGAGCGCCGTGCTGGGCGTCGCCGGTCGGATCAGGGGTTTTCGAATACCGAACCAGGGCTGTTCCCAGAACGATCATCCAGAGCGGCAGCAGGCCATTGTTGACGTCCGCAACGAACTGAACCGCACTTGCGACATTGCGAAACGCCCCGACCAGGAACAGCAGGGAAAAGCCGACTCCCGACCAACCCAGCCATCGCGGGAATCGTGTCTCGTCGAGCATGGACAGGCCCGCGAGCAGGAAAAAGGCGGCGAGAGCGAGTTCGCCTAGAAATTCTCCGACGTAGTTGCCGAGGTAAAGGTTCAAGCCGTCGAAGACGGCATCAAGGCTGCTCTTGGTCCCGGGACCCGCTTGTGAATACGTTTCGGCCAATGCCCAGTGGATGCTCGGCCACCGCATCAATCCGAGACACATGGCTAACGCACCAAGTGACGCGACGACCAGTGCGAGCGTCATCCGGCCGCGACTCGACGGGCAGGCGAAGTATGCCCCGACGGCACCGGGCACGATCAGCAAGGGAAGAAAAGCATAGATTGCCCAGACGGCTCGCATGACTGATCCACCCTCACGCAGCCGTGGAAGGACTTCCGCGGCACTCCCATCGAGAACCTGGGGGTAATCGAAGTTCGCAGCCAGATAGCTGAAGACGAACACGAACGCCAGCGCTCCGACGACGAAACTGACGCCCCCGGCAACCATCACTTTGCGATTTTGCATCCAGTGCTTCCTATGCAGCGGCCTTCATGTGACGCCCGACGCCCGCGTTCAGCCGCGTCGGCTGCGGCGCGCAGCGCCGTCCGCTGCCTGCCGTTGTCAGACCGCTCGTCGGCCACGTTCACGTGCGACGCCGTGACACCAGCGGGGCTGCGCGGACGAACTCATCGGCCGCTGCCTCCTCGAGCATCCATCGGCCCATGGCCTCATACGACACGGGTGACCAGGAGTTTGGAGCGCCGTTCCAGTTCGTCGCGGCCACGGGGCGCTCATCCGTGCCGCGGGAGTTCAGGCCGCCGCGGACGAGGGTCCAGCGAAGCGCCGAGAACGCCCCGTTACCGAGCGCATCCGTTACCGCCTGCTGTTCACGAGCTCCGCGGCCCATTGTCCCGGGCATCCACGTGAAGAAGCGCATGATCCGGCTCGCACGTTGCCCTGGCAGTGCAGTGAGCAACGTGTTGATCATGACGATGCGGTCGACGCCTGCAGCCAGCATCGACTCCTCAACCGCGGCCATGTGCGCTGAGAGCAAGGAGGATTGCTCATGCGAGGTTGCCGTAACTCCGAGCGCGGTGAGAACGGCATCTGTGCCGGCGAATGCCTCCATCAGGGCGGGGCGATCGCCGAGAGACTCCACGACAGCAACGCGCGATCCGCCCGGCACGTCGGCTATGCGTTCCGGCCGAGAACGGACGATGGCAGTGAAACTCACTCCTTCTGCCCGGCACACACCGAGTATTCCCTGACCGAGCCCACCTGCAGCGCCGATGACGGCCACATGATGCGGCAGTGGTCGAGCTTGGCGATCGGCAGTCGGGGTCGTCATGGTTGAGAATGCTCCAGCGGGCGTTGTCGGCGGTCTGGCAACTGCCAGGCCGAGGCATCAGGCGGTATCGCCCCTGCTTGCACCCCGGCAGATTGACGCTGGTCCGCGGCATGACGGGATCGCCCCGCCCCCAAGTCGTTGGTGCGGCTGCAACACGACGCTGTTATAGCGTGAATCGGCATCAGGCGCTTATCCGGCAGCACTCGTGAAGCGGGTGGCTCGACCCGGCCCATTCGCTGGCGCATTGCGCCGGGCGGGCATCCCACCTACCCTCGATGCCAAGGAGACTATGGCATGGGCATCCTCGATACGAGCATTCTCTTCGCCTACCTCGCACTGATGGTGGGCCTCGGTTTCTACGCGCAGCGCCGCCAGCAAGACGTCGAGGACTACTTCGTGGCGGGCCGGCGGGTCGGCCCCTTCACGATTGCGGCCCTGTGGGTCGCGGCCTGGATCGGCGGAGCGGCCGTGGTGGGCACCTCGACGCGCGTGTACGAACTCGGTGTGACCGGTGTCTGGTACATCCTGGCACAGGCGATTGGTCTGCTGCTGTTTGGCCTGGCCATGGCCCGGCGCGTGAAGCAGCTCGGCGACCGCCACCAGCATCTGACCTACCCGGATTTCATCGAGCAGCACTACGACAGCCGCACCAGGGTGGTGGCCACCATCACGACGGTCCTGGCGTACACGGCGTACACGGCGGGCCAGTTCGCTGCTGCGGCCGCGATCCTGCAGGCGCTGCTCGGCTGGGATTACGGCACCTCGCTGCTGTTGTCCGGAGCCATCGTGATCGTCTACACCGCCCTCGGTGGCTACCTTGCCGTGACGTATACCGACCGGGTGCAGGTCGCACTGGTGCTGCTCGGGATCGTGGCAGTCGGTGTTCCGGTCGCGATCTCCCAGGCCGGCAGCTGGGCCGATATGCGGGCCGTGCTGCCCGCTTCCTATTACGATCTCGGGGCCCAGGGCTGGGACAAGATCGCGGCACTGGTGGTGTCGATGGTGCTCAGCTTCTTCGTGGCGATGGACAGCTTCTCCCGCAGCTTCGCCGCGCGTGATGCAGCAGCCGCACGCAATGGCGCCTGGTTCGCCATAGTCCTGATCCTGCCGATCGCCGTTGCGGTGGCATGGCTGGGCCTGGCCTGCGCAGTGCTGTACCCGGACCACGCCGCCGGCGGCGGCATCCTTGCCACGTTCGTGCTGGAGTCCTTTCCCGTCGGCCTGAAGGGCCTGATGGTGATCGGCATCCTTTCGGCCATCATGTCGGTCGCCTCCATCTGCGTGCTCACTGCATCGGCGAACTACACGCGCGATATCCACCAGCGTTACATCCAGCGCGACATCGCAGGCACCGCCATGCTGAAACTTGGCACGCTGGCGTCGCTGGGCGCGGGCCTGCTCGCGCTGCTGATGGCGTGGAACATGCGCGACATCATCGACATCCTGCAGCTCGGGTTCACGATCAACTCGGCGGCGCTGTTCCTGCCGACGATTGCGGCGGTCTACTGGAACCACGTGCCGGCAAGCGCCGCGTTCTGGAGCAGCAGCACGTCGCTCGCAACCGTGATCGGCTGGCGCATCGCGGCCGACGCCGGCATGGGCGGCCTGTTCAGCATCGATCCGCTGTGGCCGGGATTGCTGGTTTCAGCGGCGTTGCTGCTGGTGCTGACCGTTTTCGGTTCGCGCCGCGTTGCCAAGGCGGTCGCCTGAGCACGTCACCGGTGACCATCGTATTTGCCGAGATGCCCGAGGCAGCAGGCCGCGACCTGTCGATCGAACGGCAGCATCTGCCCGCCGCTGCGCGCATCGAGAACTTCACCTACTCAGGCGATCAGGACGCCCTGGTCGCCGCCTGCCGCGAGGCAAGCGCCATCCTGACGGACTACGTCCCGTTCAACCGGGCCGTGCTGGAGCGGCTGGAGCACTGCCGCATCATCTCGGTGGCGGCAACCGGCTGGGACTGCGTGGATGTGCAGGCCGCGGCGGAGCGGGGTATCCGCGTCAGCTGTGTCGGGGAATACTGCACCGACGAAGTCGCGGACCATACGCTGGCGTTGCTGCTCGCGCTCAACCGCCACCTGCTGCCGTATCACCGACAAGTGCAGGCCGATCGCAGCTGGCGCTGGAATGAAATCCACGGCGTGCAGCGCCTTGCCGGCCAGACGCTGGGCCTGGTCGGATTCGGCCGCATCGGGCAGGCGGTTTGTCGCCGGGCGCTCGGCTTTGGCCTGCGCGTCCTCGTGTGCGATCCGCTGGTCGATGCGTTGACGGCAGGCCGCCTCGGCGCGCACCCGAGCGGTCTCGAAGAACTGCTGGCCGAGTCGGACATCATCAGCCTGCACTGCAATGTGAACGCCACCAATCGCGGCCTGTTGAACCGCGCCGCATTCGCCCTGATGCGGCGCAAGCCACTGCTGCTGAATGTCGCGCGCGGCGGCCTGATCGTCGAACCCGACCTGGTGGAAGCCCTCGACCGGGGCCTCGTCGCCGGCGCGGCACTCGATGTGCTGGCGCAGGATTCGCCCGATCTGCTGCATCATCCGCTCGCCGGCCGCGACGATGTGCTGCTGACGCCGCACGTGGCATTCTATTCGGAGTCGGCACTGGCCGATCTGCGGCGCATCTCGGCGCAGAACATCCGGGCGTTCCTGGAAGGCCGCCCCGACGAGGTGTTTCGGCTGGTTTCGCCGACGGAGGGCGCGACATGAGCGTGGCGGCTTTCGATGGCGCGCCGGAACGAGGCACGATCAACTTCAGTGTCGGGCAACCGTCCGCCGACCTGCTGCCTTTGGCGCTGCTGCGCGGCGCCTGTGAGCGCTTTTTTGCTGGCGCCCAGCCGCTCGAGCTGAACTACGGCGAGCGCCAGGGCGATCCGCGGTTTCGCGCGGCGCTCGCGGGGTTGCTGAGCAACGCAGGCGGCGGCGAAGCCAGCCCCCAGTCGCTGATGCTCACTGGCGGAATCTCGCAGGCACTGGACTTCGTCTGCAGCCGCTTCACGCGGCCCGGCGACACGGTGTTCGTCGAAGAACCCAGCTATGTGTATTCGTTCCAGATCTTCCGCGACCACGGACTGAAGATCGTCGGCATACCGCTGGACGGACAGGGACTGGACATCGAGCAGTGCGAACTCAATCTCGCCGAGCACCGCCCGAAACTCCTGTACACGATCCCGGCTTACAACAACCCGACCGGACAAACGCTCAGCCAGGAGCGGCGCGAGCGCCTCGTTGCACTGAGCCGCAAGCACGGTTTCATCATCGCGGCCGACGAGGTCTACCAGTTGTTGCACCACGGCGCACCGCCGCCGGCGTCGTTCGGCACGCTGGTCGAGCGTGGCAACGTGCTTTCGCTCGGGTCCTTCTCGAAGATCCTTGCGCCCGGCCTGCGGCTCGGCTGGATCCAGTGCAACGCGGAGCTCATGGGCGTCCTCACGGCCAGCGGCATGCTGGTAAGCGGCGGCAACTTCAACCACTTCACCTCGCATCTCGTGCGCCAGTTGCTCGAGAATGGCGAACTGGCCGCCTTCATCGCACACCTGCGTTCGAGTTACGCCGCACGGGCGCAGGCAATGGACGAGGCCTTGCGCACCCACCTCGCCGGAATGGCTACCTGGCAGAAACCGCAGGGCGGCTATTTCTTCTGGCTCGAGCTGCCAGGCCAACTCGATACCGAGGATCTCACGGCAGCCGCTCGCCAGGCAGGCACCGGTTTCCTGCCCGGTCCCGCGTGTTCCATGGCCGGCGGCCAGAAGAATTGCCTGCGCCTGAGCTTCGCGCATTACACGGTGCCCGATATCCACGACGGCATTGCCCGCCTGCGCAAGGCGCTGTCCGGGTGATTCAAGGCGTGAGCGGTTCTGGACCGGCGGCAACCGTTGCTGCCGCCCTATCCCCTCTTCCGCGCCAGCGTCAGCCCGTCTCCCAGCGGCAGCAGCGACAGGTCGACGCGCTCGTCCCGGTGCAGCACTTCGTTGAAATGCCGCAGCGCCACGGTGTCGGCATCCGCGACTTCCGGATCGGCGACGCGCCCGCTCCACAACGTGTTGTCGATCAGCACCAGTCCGCCCGAGCGCAGCAGCACAAGCGTGCGCTCGTAGTACGCCAGGTAGTTCGTCTTGTCCGCGTCGATGAACGCGAAATCGAAAGTCCCGCCGTGCCCTGCCGCGACCAGCGCATCGAGGGTCCCGGTTGCGGGCGCCAGCCGGAGATCGATCTTGTGAGCGACGCCCGCACGCTGCCAGTAGCGACGCGCGACGGCAGTCCATTCCTCGCTCACGTCGCACGCGACGATTCGCCCGTCGTCGGGCAGCGCGAGCGCCGTCGCGAGTGACGAATATCCGGTGAACACCCCGACCTCGAGGCAGCGCCGGGCGCCGACCAGGCGCACGAGCAGCGCCATGAACTGACCCTGCTCCGGGGAAATCTGCATGCCCCGCTGCGTCAGCCCCGCTGTCTCCTCGCGCAGGGCGAGCAGCAGCGGCGATTCACGCAGTGAGACGTCGGTCATGTACTCGTAGAGCGAATCCGTGAGCACGATCGAGCGATTTGACATGCGGCCTCCTGCGTCGCCGACGGATTTGCGATGATGCCCGTCCTCTATGCCAAAGACGACAACTACCGCCTCCGCGCCGCGGCGCGACCCGCCCCTGGGCACCGGCAGCGTCCGCCTGGTCCAGTTCACGGATACGCACCTGATGCAGGATCCCGACGCCGCGCTGCGGGGAGCGCGGACGCTGCCGCGGCTGCAGGCCTGTCTCGCGCATGCGCAGCGGCATTTCTTCCCAGTCGACGCCGTGATGTTGACCGGCGACATCGTCCACGACGAGCCGGCAGCCTACGGCACGGTCGATCTGCTGTTCTGCGGGCTGGGCGTGCCGATCCTGGCGATTCCGGGCAATCACGACATGCCCGACGCGATGCGGCGACAACTGGGTCACAGCCCGTTCCAGGTCGGTGGGGAATGGGTCACGCGCAACGGCTGGCAGGTCTTGCTGCTGGAATCGTGGTTCGCCGAATCGGCCGATGGCGAGGGGCAACTGGGATCCGCGCAGCTGCAATCCGTCGAGCGCGCGCTGGCCACCGGCACGCAGCCGCATGCGCTGGTGGTACTGCATCACCCACCGGTGCCGATGGATTCGCCGTCGCTCGATGAACTCGGACTGCTCGACGGTGCCGAACTCTCGGCCACGGTCGCGCGACATCCGCGGGTCCGCGGCGTGTGCTGGGGTCACGCGCACCAGGCGCTCGACCTCTACCGGGCAGGTGACGTGCGGTTCATGTGCACGCCGGCGACGTGCATGCAGTTCAAGCCGCGCAACGACTTCGCGACAGACGACCGGCCGCCGGGGTATCGCGTGATCGACCTGCTCGCGGACGGCTCGATCGCGTCCGAGGTCGTGTGGCTGGAAGGCTACGTCGATAGCGACGTTCGGGTCCGATCTCCGGACACGTTCCGGAAAACGCCGTAAACCCGTCCATGGGGGCTCCGGCGCGGCGTCCATGCCGCGCACGGTTTCCGGAACGTGTCCGGAGCCCGAAACCGCCCGTCGCCTCAGGCCTCAGCGCAGCAGCGACGTCACGAGCGCATACGACAACGCCGCCGCGAGCAGGCACAACACCAGCGATGCCACGGTGTAAGCGGCGGCGGCGCCGACGGCCCCGCGTTCGACCAGTTGCAGCGTCTCGAGCGAGAACGCGGAGAACGTCGTGAAGCCACCGAGCATCCCGACGATCATGAGCATGCGCAGGTCGTGCCGCAGGTGCAGCGGGTTGGACGGCGCAAACAACGCGCCCAGCGCGCCGACGGCAAGACAGCCCAGCACGTTGACGAAGAGCGTGCCCCACGGGAAGCCGTAGCCCGCCACGCGCCCGACGAGCGTCGAAACGAGCAGCCGGCCCGCACCACCCAGGCCGCTGCCGACGGCAACCAGCAGGTACCAATGCCACGCGGGTTCAGTCAGGTGAATCTCCCTGGCGAAGCGCGCGGCGGCGAATCCGCGCGGCCGTCGCGTCCGTGTTTTCCGCAGCAGTCTAAGGCCCGCGGCGGAGCGACGCGAGTGCGCTGCTAAGATACGCCGCACTCGCCGCCCTGCCATGGCAGGGGACGGCACCAGACACCGCGGGAGCCCAACGACGTGAGCCTGTTCCAAGAAGCCTGCAAGTACATTCCCGGCGGCGTGAACTCGCCCGTGCGTGCGTTCCGCGGCGTGGGCGGCGAACCCGTCTTCTTCGCGCGGGCCAAGGGCTCGCGGGCCTGGGCGGCCGACGGCCGCGAGTTCATCGACTACGTGGGCTCATGGGGTCCGATGATCCTCGGCCACGCGCACCCGGACGTGATCCGCGCCGTGCAGGAAACGGCGGTCAACGGTCTTTCCTTCGGCGCGCCGACGGAGATCGAAACCGTCGTCGCACGCAGGATCATCGAACTCGTGCCCTCGATCGAACTGGTCCGCATGTGCAGCTCCGGCACCGAAGCCACGATGAGCGCGATCCGCCTTGCGCGCGGCTTCACGGGCCGGCAGAAGATCGTCAAGTTCGAAGGCTGCTACCACGGCCATTCGGACTCGCTGCTGGTCAAGGCCGGCTCCGGGATGCTCACCCTCGGCGTGCCGACGTCGCCGGGCGTACCGCCGGAGCTCGCCGCGCTCACGCTCACGCTCTCGTACAACGACATCGCGCAGGTGCGGCAGCTGTTCGGCGAGATCGGCCCGGACATCGCATGCGTCATCGTCGAGCCCGTCGCCGGCAACATGAACTGCATTCCGCCGGTACCCGGCTTCCTCGCAGCGCTGCGTGAGGAATGCACGAAGCACGGCGCGGTGCTGATCTTCGACGAAGTCATGACGGGCTTCCGCGTCGCGAAAGGCGGCGCGCAGGAGCTCTATGGGATCAAGCCGGACCTCACCACGCTCGGCAAGATCGTGGGCGGCGGCATGCCCGTCGGTGTCTTCGGTGGCCGTCGCGACATCATGTCGCACATCGCGCCATTGGGTCCGGTCTACCAGGCGGGCACGCTGTCCGGTAACCCGGTTGCGATGGCGGCCGGTCTTGCGACGCTGAACGGCATCGACGCCCCGGGCTTCCATGCGCACCTCGCCAGGCTCACCGACCAGCTCGTGCACGGCATCAAGCAGGCGGCGCAGCAGGCCGGCGTGCCGCTCGCGACCAATCACGTCTGCGGCATGTTCGGATTGTTCTTCACGGCCGCCCCGCACGTGAACAGTTACGCCGAGGCCACGGCCTGCGACGTCGAGCGCTTCAAGAAATTCTTCCATGGCATGCTGGACCAGGGCGTGTACCTTGCGCCGTCGGCGTTCGAAGCAGGATTCGTTTCCGTCGCGCACAGCGACGCGGACATCGACGCAACGATCGCGGCCGCTTCCCGGGTGTTCAAGGGACTCTGATCCGCCGTTGCCGGCCCCCGCCCGGGGCCGGTGACGCACGGGTCGAGCCGGTCATTGCCGAATGCACCACTACCGTGCCGATATCGACGGACTCCGGGCGGTCGCGATCGTTCCCGTCGTGCTGTTTCACGCGGGCGCGAGCTTCTTCTCGGGCGGCTTCGTCGGCGTCGACGTGTTCTTCGTCATCTCGGGGTTCCTGATCACCGGCCTGATCCGCCACGAAATCGACACGGGCAGGTTCTCGCTCGTCAACTTCTACGAGCGGCGCGTGCGCCGGCTGTTGCCGGCGCTGTTCGCGATGCTGCTCGTCGTCACGGTTTCCGCAGCCTGGCTGCTGCTGCCGGCGGATCTCGCGGATTACGCCAAGAGCGTGCTGGCGACGAGCCTCTTCGCCTCGAATTTCCTCTTCTGGCAGGAAGCCGGTTACTTCGGTCGCGCCGCAGAAGAGATGCCGTTGCTGCACACGTGGTCGCTGGCAGTGGAGGAACAGTTCTACATCCTGTTTCCGCTGTTCCTGACGTTCATAGCGGGACGCACGCGCAAGCCGTATGTCGCCGCGACGGCACTCGTGACCGCGGTTTCGTTTGCACTGTGCGCCGTGGGGGTCGCTGTCGAGCGCGACGCCGCGTTCTACCTGGCGCCCGCGCGTGCCTGGGAGTTGGGTCTCGGTGCCTTGCTCGCCCTGGGTGCGATTCCGGTCGCGCATCGTCGCGACGTGCGTTCCGTGGTCGGCCTGCTCGGCCTGGGCGCGCTTCTCTGCAGCGTGACGCTGTACACCCCCGCGACGGTCTTTCCGGGCGTGACTGCACTGCTGCCCTGCCTCGGGACCGCCGCGATCATCTGGGCCGGCAGTGGCGGTCACAACGTCGTCGGCGATGCGCTCAGCGCACGACCGGTCGTGCTCACGGGACTCGTCTCCTATTCGCTCTACCTCTGGCACTGGCCGATGCTGACGCTGGGACGCTATTACGCCATTCGCGATCTGACCGTGCTCGAGACCGCGTTGCTGTTGACGCTGGCCACCGTCGCCGCAGTCGCATCCTGGCGCTACGTCGAGCGGCCTTTCCGCGGCAAGAGCGGCCTGCTCACGCGGCGCCGGTTGTTCACGGCAGCAGCCACGCTGATGGGAGTCGCGGTCGTTGCGAGCACGGCGGCGATCGTCGCCGAGGGCTGGCCCGCGCGTTCCGATCCCGCCGTCCGCCGGATCATCGACGGTGGCAACGACCGCCGTACGCGCGACTGGGAATGCGGCAACACGAGCATGGCGAAGATCCGCAGCGGCGACCTGTGCAGAACGGGAAGCCCGCAGGCCGGCGCGCCCACGTTCATCGTCTGGGGTGACTCGCACGCTCGCGCAATGGCTGACGCGATCGGCGCCGCCGCAGCGCATGCCGACGTCGCGGGCCTGCTGGCGCTGCGACCAGGGTGTGCGCCGCTGCGCGATGCGGAAGTCGCGGGTCAGGATGCCGAGCACGACTGCAGTGCCTTCACCGAAGGCGTGCTCGATCTGTCAGCCCGCTCGCCCGCGTTGACGGACGTCGTGCTCGCGGGCCGCTGGGCCCTGCTGGCGGAAGGCACTCGCTACGGTCACGAGTCCGGCGAGCCCATGATCCTCACCGACTCGCACTCGCGAGAGCGCTCGCTCGCGAACAACCAGCAGGTGTTCGCCCGAGCGCTGCGCGGATCCGTGACCGCCCTGCTCGCGCAGGGCAAGCGCGTGTGGCTCGTGGCGTCCGTAC
>JBAVJR010000432.1:0-1558 GCA_049687855.1 Steroidobacteraceae bacterium
GCCGTCGCGGACGTGGCCACCGCGGCGCACAACACGACACTGGCAAGCATCGATCGCAACGAGTCACCCTCTGCACCGGACGCGGCCATCATGCCACGCGGCCACACGGTATGCGCCTGTCGCGGGACGATGGGTATTCCAGCTTGCTGCACGGCCGTCGCGTGCAACGCGAATCTCGGCAACCGCCACGCGCAAACCGGTCCGCCTGTGATCGTGCTCGCATTTTTCGCGGGTCCGCAGTTCGAAAACCGCGAGCGGATTCGCGTCTCGTCCTGCGCAACCTCTGATAATCGCACGCGCCTGCTCCCAAGCCGGCAAGCCCGGCGACATTGAATCCTTGAACCAAAGCCATACCGGAATCCACATGACAGCCAGAGCCAGACTCGCACTGCTTACCACGCTGGCGCTGGCGACGTTGCCGGCGCAGGCCGCGGATTTTTCATTCAGCCCCGCGGTGGTCAGCGATTACGATTTTCGCGGCATGTCGCTGTCGGCCCGCGAGCCGGCAGTGCAACTGTCCTTCGACGTCGCAGCGGACAATGGTTTCTACGGCTATGTCTGGGTGACGAACACGGACATCGGCGTACCGGGCATCGACACCGAAATCGACCTCGCGGCCGGCTGGAGCGGCGGAACTGACGCCCTGACCTGGGATGGCGGCGTCGCCGTCTACACCTATGTCAACGGGAGCGAGTTCGTCTACCCGGAAGTCTGGCTCGGATTGACGAAGGGGATCTCCGACTCGGTATCGCTGGACGGCAAGCTCTGGTACGCATGGGACTATGCCGGCGTCGAGCAGAGCGCAATCTATCTCGAGACCAATGCCACGATCAGCCTGCCGTGGGGTGGACTCGATCTCGCCCTGCACGTGGGCCACAGCAGCGGCCGATACTGGGACGCGAACTATGGCGGCAGCTACTTCGACTACGCGTTCGGCGTTGCCCGGAGCCTCGGCCGCATGGACGTGGCGGTGACATACGTCGACGGCAGCGACCTGCCCGACACGCCGGGATCGGACGTCAACTCAACTGATCCGAAGGTCGTGCTCTCGTTGTCGACCGCCTTGCCCTGGCGCTAGCCGCGCCGGCCGGAATGCTACGCCGGTCACATTTAGCCTTCGTTGATCGTCCGAAAATGGCCACCCAGCTTCAGTTGCAGGGCAGAGCTGACGCTATGCCCATCGTTGCGGTCATAACCAACGCGACCACGGACCGGAATAAAACGACCGAAGACCAATGAAAATCCACACCAAGGTCATAGGGCTGCTCGTCCTGCTGTTCGCGCTGCTGGGCGGCGCGGCGTACGTGGTCCAGCTGCGCGTGCTGCTGCCGAGCTTCACCGAACTCGAGCGCGAGGCTGCGCGCACGGACATGGAGCGCGTCGCGCAGGTCGTGCAGCGGGAACTGGACATGATCAGCGTCTCGGCGGGCGACTATGGCAACTGGGTCGATACCTACCAGTTCATGCAGGACCGCAAGCGGGCATACATCGACATCAACATGACCGCCGAGTCGATCCAGGCCCTCAACGTCAACCTGATCGCCCTGCTGGACCCTGC
>JBAVJR010000433.1:0-3180 GCA_049687855.1 Steroidobacteraceae bacterium
ACTACAAAGTGCTGTTCCTGCAGGGTGGCGCAACGGCCCAGTTTGCCGCTATCCCGCTCAACCTCACGGCTCCGGGCGCCGTGGTCGACTACGTCAACACCGGCACGTGGTCGACGAAGGCCATTGCCGAAGCGAAGCGCTACTGCCAGGTGCATGTCGTGGCCGATGCTGCGGCGACGAAGTTCACCACCGTCCCGGCTGAGGCCGGCTGGCAGCGATCCCCCGCGGCGGCGTACCTGCACTACACGCCGAACGAGACCATTCACGGGGTCGAGTTCCCGTTCGTGCCCGACGCTCGCGGCATCCCGCTCGTGGCGGACCTGTCGTCCACGATCCTGTCGCGCCCGATCGACGTCAGCCGGTTCGGCGTGATCTATGCCGGTGCGCAGAAGAACATCGGCCCGGCGGGTCTCGTGGTGGTCATCGTGCGTGAAGACCTGCTCGGCAAGGCCCGGCCCGACACGCCCACCGTGTTCGACTGGAAGGCGATGGCCGCCGACGGCTCGATGCTCAACACGCCAGCGACGTACTCCTGGTACGTGGCCGGTCTCGTCTTCCAGTGGATCAAGCGGCAGGGTGGCGTCGAAGCCATGGGTCGTCGCAACCAGGCCAAGGCTCGCAAGCTGTACGACGCGATCGACTCGTCGGGCTTCTACAGGAACCCGGTCGCGGTCGAGTGCCGCTCGTGGATGAACGTGCCGTTCACGCTGCCGGACGCCGCGCTGGACAAGCCGTTCGCGGACGGCGCGAAACAGGCGGGCCTGGTCGCGCTCGAAGGGCACCGCTCGGTCGGCGGCATGCGCGCGAGCATCTACAACGCGATGCCGATGGCGGGCGTGGAAGCGCTCGTCGAGTACATGCGCGAGTTCCAGCGCACCAGGGGATAGCGTTGTTCAAGATCCAGACTCTCAACAACATCTCGCTGCGCGGTCTCGAGCGCCTGCCGCGCGACCGCTACGAAGTCGCGTCGGAACTGGTGCGGCCCGATGCGTTGCTCGTCCGCTCGGCCGACGTGCACGCAATCGAGATTCCGGCGAGCGTGCTGGCGGTGGCCAGGGCGGGCGCCGGCACCAACAACATCCCCGTCGCGAAGCTCACCCAGCGCGGCATCCCGGTCTTCAACGCGCCGGGCGCCAACGCCAACGCGGTGAAGGAACTCGTGCTCGCCGGGTTGCTGCTGGCAGCACGCAACATCTGCCAGGCCTGGGACTACGTGCGCAGGCTCGAAGGCGACGATCACGCGCTCGAAAAGGCGATGGAGCAGGGTAAGAAGAACTTCGTCGGCTATGAATTGCCGGGGCGCACGCTCGGCGTGGTGGGGCTCGGCGCCATCGGCGTCGAGGTCGCGAACGCGGCCCTGGATCTCGGCATGAAAGTGCTGGGTTACGACCCGCAGATCACCGTGCAGCGCGCATGGCAGCTGTCGTCGGGCGTCGAGCAGGCGCTGAGCCTGGACGACCTGTTCGCCCGCAGCGATGCCGTCACGGTGCATGTGCCGCTCAACGACCACACGCGCGGGATCGTCAATGCGTCGCGCATCGCCCTCATGCGCGGAGGCGGCGCGGTGCTCAATTTCGCCCGCGGACAGATCGTCGACGAGGCCGCCGTGCTGGCCGGCCTCGACAGTGGCCAGCTGAGCGCCTACGTCTGCGACTTTCCGACGAATGCCGTGCGCGCGCATCCCAGGGTAGTGGCGCTGCCGCACCTCGGCGCATCGACGGGCGAAGCCGAGGAGAACTGCGCGATCATGGTGGCGGATACGCTGCGCGAGTTCCTCGAAAGCGGCAACGTGCGCCACTCGGTCAACTTTCCCGAGGCGGTGCTGCCGCGGGCCGGCGTCAGCCGCCTGGCCATCGCCAACGCGAACGTGCCGAACATGGTCGGCCAGATCTCGACCTGCCTCGCGGACGCCCGCCTCAACATCGCCGACCTGCTCAACAAGTCGCGTGGCGACATCGCCTACACGCTGATCGACACGGACGCCCCAATCGGGCCGGAAGTTGTGGGTAAACTGCGCGCCATTCCCGGCGTCTTGAGCGCCCGACTGATCTGATCGAGCCGACCCGAGCCATGGCCAAGAGCAAGCGACCCCGCACACTGTCCCCAGTCGAGAAGCGTCGAAACCCGAAAAAGTCGGTGGTGGCGCCACGTGCCAAGCCGTCCGCTGCACAGGTCGTCACCGCGGCGAGTACTGTCAAAGTCCCGCTCGAACGGATCCGCGAGCGCATCGACGATGTCGATTCGCAGCTGCACGCACTGATCAACGAGCGCGCACGGCTCGCACAGCAGGTGGGCGTGTCCAAGCACGCGGCTGGCCACACCGTCGATTTCTACCGTCCGGAACGCGAATCACAGGTCTTGCGCCTCGCCCTGCAGCGCAACCAGGAGGAGGGTGCGCCACTGCGGGACGAAGAGGTCCTGCGGCTGTTCCGCGAGATCATGTCGGCGTGCCTGGCACAGCAGAACGCACTCAAGATCGGTTACCTCGGGCCCGAAGGCACGTTCACGCAGCAGGCGGTGCTCAAGTACTTCGGCCACTCGGTGCGGCCGCTGCCGCTGACGTCGGTCGAGGAAGTCTTCCACGAGGTGGAATCTGGCGCTGCCGACTTCGGCGTCGTGCCGATCGAGAACTCGACCGAAGGCACCGTCAACAACACGCTCGACATGTTCCTGACCTCGCCGCTCAAGATCATCGGCGAGGTGGAGTTGCGCATCCACCAGAACCTGATGGGCCGCATGACGATGCTCGGCGACATCCGCCGGGTGTGCGGCCACCCGCAGTCGCTGGCGCAGTGCCGCGGCTGGCTGCAGGAGCACATGTCCGGCGTCGAGCGCGTCATCGTCAGCAGCAATGCCGAAGGTGCGCGTCGCGCGCGTGACGAAGACGGCACGGCGGCGATCGCCGGCGCGGCAGCCGCCGAGGTGTACGGCCTGAACCTGCTCGTGCCGGAGGTCGAAGACCGCCCCGACAACACGACGCGCTTCCTGGTGATCGGCCGCAAGTCCGTGAGCCCCGGCGAGGCCGACAAGACCACGCTGCTGGTGTCGGCCGCCAAGACCGATGCGCCCGGTGCGTTGTATCGACTGCTCGAGCCGCTGGCACAGCACGGCATCAGCCTGACGCGCATCGAATCGCGCCCGTCCCGCAAGAAGAAATGGGACTACGTGTTCTTCATCGAC
>JBAVJR010000434.1:0-5148 GCA_049687855.1 Steroidobacteraceae bacterium
CCTCGAAGTCCAATCCGATGGGCGAGGCGTTCGATTACGCCGAGGAGTTCAAGACTCTCGACCTGGATGCAGTGATCAAGGACCTCACTGCGCTGATGACCGATTCGAAGGACTGGTGGCCGGCCGACTATGGCCACTACGGCCCGTTCTTCGTCCGCATGACCTGGCACGCCGCGGGCACCTATCGCATCGCCGATGGTCGCGGCGGCGCAGGCACCGGCGCGCAGCGCTTCGCCCCGCTCAACAGCTGGCCCGACAACGGCAACCTCGACAAGGCACGCCGGCTGCTGTGGCCGGTGAAGGCCAAGTACGGCCAGAAGATCTCCTGGGGCGACCTGATGGTGCTGTCCGGGAACGTCGCGATGGAGTCGATGGGCTTCGAGATCTACGGCTTCGCCGGCGGGCGCAAGGACGACTGGGAGCCGGACCTCGTCTACTGGGGTCCCGAGCAGAAGTTCCTGGCCGACGAGCGCTACAGTGGCAACCGGCAACTGCAGAGGCCGCTCGCGGCCGTGCAGATGGGCCTGATCTACGTCAACCCGGAAGGCCCGAACGGCAAGCCCGATCCGCTGGCGGCCGCGCAGGACATTCGCGAGACCTTCGGCCGCATGGCCATGAACGACGAGGAGACGGTTGCCCTCATCGCGGGCGGTCACGCGTTCGGCAAGGCGCACGGCGCCCACGACCCTGCCAAGTGCGTCGGGGCCGAGCCCGCGGCCGCCGGCATCGAGCAACAGGGCCTCGGCTGGGCGAACAAGTGCGGCAAGGGTAATGGCGTGGACACGGTCACCAGCGGCCTCGAAGGGGCGTGGTCGAGCAACCCCGTCGCGTGGTCCACGAGTTACCTCGACAACCTGTTCGCGTTCGACTGGGTACAGACTCGCAGCCCGGGCGGCGCAATCCAGTGGATTCCTGCCAATGGCCAGGGCGCAAACATGGTGCCGGACGCGCACGATCCGTCGAAGCGGCATGCGCCGATCATGTTCACGACGGACCTCGCGCTGAAGGAGGATCCGAGCTATCGCAAGATTGCCAAGCGATTCCAGGAGAACCCGGAGGAGTACCGGCTCGCGTTCGCCAAGGCCTGGTTCAAGCTGACGCACCGCGACCTCGGCCCGCGTGCCCGCTATCTCGGTGCGGAGGTCCCCGGCGAGGAATTGAGCTGGCAGGACCCGGTCCCGCGCGTCGACCATGCGCTGATCGACGCACAGGATGCGGCGACCCTGAAGTCGAAGATCCTCGCGTCGGGGCTGACCGGTCCCGAGTTGATCCGGACCGCTTGGGGCTCGGCGGCCACGTTCCGTGGCACGGACATGCGCGGCGGCGCCAACGGAGCACGCATCCGCCTGGCACCGCAGAAAGACTGGTCCGTCAACGATCCGCAGGAACTGGCCAAGGTGCTGTCGCGCCTCGAGGCCGTGCAGAAGGACTTCAATCGTTCACTTTCGGGCGGCAAGCAGGTCTCGCTGGCGGACGTGATCGTCCTGGGCGGCAACGCCGCGATCGAGCAGGCCGCGCGCAATGCAGGCTACGAGGTGCAAGTGCCATTCAAGCCTGGTCGCAGCGATGCGTCGCAGGCGCAGACCGACGTGGCGTCGTTCGCCGCGATGCAACCCTACGCGGATGGTTTCCGGAACTACTACGCCAGCGGCCAGGGGCAGTCGCCTGCAGCAATGATGGTCGAGAAGGCGAACCTCTTGACGCTGTCCGTGCCGGAAATGACAGCGCTGGTCGGCGGCATGCGGGCTCTGAACGCCAATGCCGGACAGGCGGCGCATGGCGTCTTCACGAACCGGCCGGGCACCCTGAGCAACGACTACTTCGTGAACCTGCTTGACCTGTCCACCCAGTGGAACAAGTCCTCAACGATCGAGGGCATCTACGAGGGCCGGGACCGCAGCAGCGGCGCGCTCAAGTGGACCGCAACTCCCGTGGACCTGGTGTTCGGTTCGAATGCCGAGTTGCGCGCCGTGGCCGAAGTCTACGCCGCAGCGGATGGCAAGCAGCGGTTTGTGCAGGACTTCGTGCAGGCCTGGGACAAGGTGATGAACCTGGACCGCTTCGACCTGCGCTAAGTGCCTTGGTAAGGGGACGGGACGCGCATCATGGATTGGAGCGCGTCCCGTCGCTCCCAGCGTGCGGCTGCATACACCCGATCTGTCCATTCCTGCCGTGTCCCGCAATTGCTGGATCCGCCACGACGACGGCCTCCCCCTGGATGTCGATGGCGCTGCTGTTCACGAGCGCGTTCGCTGCGTTCGCGATCCTGAGCGGCACGTTCGAACAGATCATCGCAGTGGCCGCCGTGCTGTTCCTCATCTGCTATTCGTCGGCCTTCCTCGCTGTCTTGGTCCTGCGGCGCACGGACCCGATGCTGCCGCGCCCGTACCGCGCGTTCGGCTTTCCCTGGTCGACGTTCATCGTCTGCTGTGTACCCGCGTACGCGTGGCTGGCTCGCAGCCGTCGGCTGGTTGCCGCAGCTGCGGAGTAGTCACGCGGCACCCGCCGTAACGATCCGGCTGATGCGGCCGTATCCGGCAAACCGCCAGTGCAGCCAGCCCCGGCGTAAGGCCGATGCCGGATGCCCCGGACCGCGGCGCCGATCAACATCGGCACGTGAGCACAGCAACGGTACGGCGCGCTTTTCACGGCCGGCTCCGAGCTTCGCTCCGCTCGTCAAGCAGCGATACACCCTCTAGCCAGGAGCAGACCCATGCATACGTACGAAGAGCTTTTCGTCCTCCCGACCCGCTTTCTGCGCGCCGCTGTCGGTGCGACGCTGGCTGCACTGCCGCTTGCCGCGCCATGCGCGGCGACCGATATCTGCGGGCAGACCACCCAGCAATTGCACCTGGCCTGCCAGGCGGAGGTCGAGGACGATTTCCGTGTCGCCCGTGCCAAGTGCCTCAATACCGTCGATCCGGTGGCCCGGCAGACGTGCCTGGCTGACGCGGACGACTCGCGTCTCGATTCAGTGGCAGAGTGCGGCGACATCCGGCTGCTGCGCCAGGATGTCTGTGCGGAGCTGGGCCCGGGCCCCTACGATCCGGTGCTGAAGCCCGCCAATTTCGTCGGTACGATCACCAATCCGTACGCACCGTTCAAGCCCGGCAAGTGGTGGGAGTATCGTAAGCAGACCGACGAGGGTGTCGAGCGAGTGCGGGTCGAGGTTCTCGACCAGAGGCGCCAGATCCTCGGCATCCAGGCGACCGTGGTTCGCGACCGGGTGTGGCTCGACGGCGAACTGGTCGAGGACACGATCGACTGGCTGGCGCAGGACCGGCAGGGCAACGTCTGGTACCTCGGCGAACTGGCCAAAAACTACGAGGACGGCCGCCTGGAAAGCCTCGACGGCTCGTGGGAAGCCGGCAAGAATGGCGCCAAGCCGGGGTTGTGGATGACCGGTGCGCCGAAGGTCGAACTCTTTTACCGCCAGGAGTGGGATCCGGGCAGCGCGGAGGACGTCGTCGAAGTGGAGAGCGTGAATGCGCCGGACGATGTTCCGTTCCGCAACTCGAAACCGGTCCTCATGACCGAGGACTGGACGCCGCTGTCGCCGGATGGCCTGGAACTCAAGTTCTACGTGCCGGGCGTCGGCTTCGTCATGGAGGTCGAAGTCGCCAACGGCGAAACGCTCAGGCTCGTGGACTATTCGCGCTGATCATTGGCTCGCGGTGGACGACGGTGAGTCGTCCGCCGCGTCCACCGGGGGTGTACGTCATGTCCATCGATCGAAGCAAGCTGCTGTCCATCGCCGGCGCGGTGGCCGCGATCCTGGCCGGCGTCGGCGGACTCCTGACTCTGGAGATCATCGAAGAGCCGCAGATGACGTGGCCGCAGCTGCTGATGGAGCTGGCCGAGCCGCTGCTGATCGTGCTGGCAGTGGCGGGCGTCGTGCTGTTGTTCAACCGCATGCAGCGCCAGCATCGGGAGCAGCTCGCGCTGCTCAAAGATCTCGACGTGGCGCGCGCCGAAGGCGCGCACTGGCGCAACGACATGCGCGAGCTGCTCAAGGGCCTGAGCGCAGCGATTGACGCCCAGTTCGATCGCTGGCAACTCACCGCGGCGGAACGCGAAGTCGCACTTCTGATGCTGAAGGGCCTGAGCCACCGCGAGATCGCCATCGCGCGGGACACCAGCGAGCGCACCATCCGCCAGCAGGCACAGGCCATCTACGGCAAGGCGAGCCTCAGCGGGCGGGCGGCGCTGTCCGCATTCTTCCTCGAAGACCTGCTGCTGCCCCGCGAACCGAAGTAGCCGGCATCCGCGCCCCGGGCGTGCATCCAGGCGTCGGCGCTCGCCATGAGTCGCTGACGCGCCCGCCCCGCTTCTGATCAGGCGCCCGCTTCGTCTCGTTTTTTGCGGCCTGGCCCCGTCTCACATGACATAACGTGACGGGGGTCACGGTGACGCGCGGACCGCCACACGAGAATGCGCCCACGGTCGGGGGCCGCGCGCAGGGGCGGGCGCGACGGCCGGCCATCCACGTGGTTCCCAGGAAGACCAAGCCGTGCAAGTTGCCAACCGCAAGCCGCAGGCGCTCGTCGTCGAGGACAATGAGCACCTCGCCTTCCTGCTCGGCTACATGCTCGAGCGGGAAGGCTTCGAGACCGTGACGCTCAGCGACGGACGCCAGGCGGCGCACCACATCGCGGCGGCGAAGGCACCCGACCTCGTGTTGCTGGACCTGATGCTGCCTTACCTCGACGGCTTCGAGATCCTCGGGCTGCTGCGGGCGCACCCGCAGTGGAAATCGGTGCCGGTCATCGTGCTGTCCGCACGCACCGGAGAAGACGACGTGGTGCGCGCCCTCGAGAGCGGCGCGAACGATTTCATGCGCAAACCCTACCGACCGCGGGAACTGCTCGCACGCGTGAAGCGCCTGATCGCGGAGCGCACCGATGCGGCTGCGTGACATCCCGGCGTTGCGGCGTCGCGGCGCGGCCGTGATGCTCTGCGCAACGCTGCTGGCGACGTCCCTCACGGCGTGGGCCGAGCCGGACCTCGAACGTATCCGCGCCGTGGCGCAGGCCGGCGACCCTGCCGACGCCCTCGCGCAGCTCGATGCGCGGCTGGCTGAGCACCCCGACGACCGCGACGCACTGTTCCTGCGCGCGCAGGTGCTCGCCTGGTCGGGCGATTTCGCGG
>JBAVJR010000435.1:0-2266 GCA_049687855.1 Steroidobacteraceae bacterium
TGATCGACACGCCGGGGCACGTCGACTTCTCGTACGAAGTGTCGCGCTCGCTCGCGGCGTGCGAAGGCGCGCTGCTCGTCGTCGACGCGGCGCAGGGCGTCGAGGCACAGAGCGTCGCCAACTGCTACACCGCCCTCGAGCAGGGACTCGAAGTCGTGCCGGTGCTCAACAAGATCGACCTGCCCTCGGCCGACCCCGCCAAGGTCATCAAGGAAATCGAAGAGATCATCGGCATCGAGGCCGAGGACGCCGTGCGCGTCAGCGCCAAGACCGGCGAAAACGTCGACGAGCTGCTCGAGGAACTCGTGCGGCGCGTGCCGCCGCCCAAGGGCGACCCCGACGGCCCGCTGCAGGCGCTCATCATCGACTCGTGGTACGACAGCTACGTCGGCGTCGTTTCGCTCGTGCGCGTCGTGAACGGCTCGATCCGCACGGGGCAGAAGATCAGGGTCTGGACCACGGGTCGCGCGCACCAGGCGGACAAGCTCGGGCGGTTCACGCCGAAGTCGCTCGTGGCCGACGCGCTCTATACGGGTGAAGTCGGTTTCATCATCGCGGGCATCAAGGAGATCGACGGCGCTCCCGTCGGCGACACCATCACGCTCGACAGCCGGCCGTGTTCCGCGCCGCTGCCGGGCTTCAAGACGATCAAGCCGCGCGTCTTCGCCGGGCTGTTCCCGGTGAGCAGCGACGACTACGAGGCCTTCCGCGACGCGCTGCAGAAGCTGAAGCTCAACGATTCCGCGCTGAACTACGAGCCCGAAGTCTCCACGGCCCTCGGCTTCGGCTTCCGCTGCGGCTTCCTCGGCTTGCTGCACATGGACATCGTGCAGGAGCGGCTGGAGCGCGAGTACGAGCTCTCGCTCGTCACCAGTGCGCCGACCGTGGTCTACGAAGTGCTGACGACCGACGGTGAGATCGTCAACGTCGACAACCCGGCCAAGCTGCCGCCGGTCGACAAGATCAAGGAACTGCGCGAGCCGATGATCGTCGCCAACATCCTGCTGCCGCCGGACTACGTCGGCCCGGTGATGAAGTTGTGCCTCGACAAGCGCGGCGTGCAGAAGAAGCTGCTGTACCTCGGCAACCAGGTCTCGATGCAATGGGAACTGCCGCTCGCCGAAGTCGTGCTCGACTTCTTCGATCGCCTCAAGAGCTGCAGCCGTGGCTACGCCTCGTTCGATTACGAGTTCGACCGCTTCCAGGCTGCGCCGCTGGTGCGGCTCGACATCCTGATCAACGAGGACAAGGTCGACGCGCTCTCTATCATCAGCCACCGCGACACTGCCTATCAGCGGGGCCGCGAGCTGGTCGACAAGATGCAGGAACTGATCCCGCGGCAGATGTTTGAGGTGGCCATCCAGGCCGCTATCGGCGCGCACGTCATCGCCCGCTCAACCGTCAAGGCGCTGCGCAAGAACGTCCTGGCGAAATGCTAGGGCGGCGACCTTTCGCGCAAGCGCAAGCTGCTCGAGAAGCAGAAAGAGGGCAAGAAGCGCATGAAGAGCATCGGCCAGGTGGAAATCCCGCAAGAGGCCTTCCTCGCCGTGCTGCAGGTGGGACGCAAGGAGTGATTTTCACTCCCGCTCGCACAATGTGATGCAAAGCATTGATTCCGCGAGATAATTAACGAATACTCCGCCCCGTTCCAAGAGGTGCTGCTTGGTCTTCGACTTCTCTTTCTTCCTGGTCATCGCTGCATTGGTCACCGGGCTGGTCTGGTTGGTGGACGCCCGCGTGTTCCGTCCGCGCCGCCAGCGCGGGACCGGCAGCGCTGCTGGCGGCCCGCCTGAACCCATCCTGGTCGAATACGCGCGGTCGTTCTTCCCGATCATCCTGCTCGTGCTGGTGATCCGGTCGTTCCTCTACGAGCCGTTCCGCATCCCGTCCGACTCGATGATGCCGACGCTGCTCGACGGCGACTTTATCTTCGTCAACAAGTTCACCTACGGCCTGCGCCTGCCGGTGGTCAACCTCGAGATCGTGCCGCTGGGTGAGCCGGCGCGCGGCGACGTAGTGGTGTTCCGCCTGCCGTCGGATCCGGGAACCAACTACATCAAGCGGCTGGTCGGCATGCCGGGCGACCACGTCCTGGTGCGGGAGAAGCGCGTCTGGATCAATGGCCAGTTGCAGGACGTCACGCTCGACGGCTACTCCGAGCCGTACGGCAGCACGCCCCGGGCGCAGATCGGCATCGAACGCCTTGGCGCGGTCGAGCACCGCACGCTCTACATCGGCGAGCGCCCCTCGGTGGACTTCGACGACG
>JBAVJR010000436.1:0-5554 GCA_049687855.1 Steroidobacteraceae bacterium
CCCGTCGAAATCATGCT
Organism: Steroidobacteraceae bacterium; assembly: GCA_049687855.1. GTDB lineage: Bacteria > Pseudomonadota > Gammaproteobacteria > Steroidobacterales > Steroidobacteraceae > RPQJ01. The sequence goes on from JBAVJR010000436.1 coordinate 18, forward strand.
GCCCGGCATCAACCAGGTGAACATCAACCCTAAGGTCGGCCTGACGTTTCCAGGCGCCCTGCGCGCCTTCCTGCGCCAGGACCCGGACGTGATCATGGTCGGCGAAATCCGTGACCTCGAGACCGCCGAGATCGCGATCAAGGCAGCCCAGACGGGTCACCTGGTGCTCTCCACGCTGCACACCAACGACGCGCCCAAGACGCTGACCCGCCTGGTCGACATGGGCGTGAAGCCCTATGCGATCGCCACGTCGGTCAGCCTGATCATCGCCCAGCGCCTGGCGCGCCGGCTCTGCAGCAACTGCAAGGCGCCGGCGAAGATTCCGGCCGAAGCGCTCAAGAAAGAGGGCTTCGGGGACGAGGAAATCGCGAACGGGCTCCAGATTTTCCAGCCCGTCGGTTGCAGCAACTGCACGGACGGGTATAAGGGGCGCACCGGCCTGTACGAGGTGATGCCGGTCTCCGAGGAGATCGGCCGCATCATCATGGCGGGCGGGAACGTGATGGACATCAAGCAGCAGGCGACCCGCGAAGGCGTCTGGGGCCTGCGCCAGGCGGGCATCAACAAGGTGCGCATGGGGATCACGTCTCTGGATGAAGTGAACCGCGTCACTGTCGACTGAAACTGAACCTGAAGGAACCGGGACTCCAACCACATGGCCGAACTTGCCGTAACCAAGCAGGCGACCTTCCTCTGGGAAGGCAAGGACAAGAAGGGCAATCGCGTCAAGGGGCGCGGCCTCGCGCGCAATGAAATGGAGATTCGCTCCGACCTGCGCAAGCAGGGTATCGCCGCGACCAGGGTCCGCAAGGAATCCCAGCTGTTCAAGAGCGACGGCAAGGTCACCGCCGAGGACATCGCCCTCTTCGCCCGCCAGCTTGCCACGATGCTCAACGCCGGCATCCCGATGGTGCAGTCTTTCGAGATTATCGGCGTCGGCAACGACAAGCCCGCGGTGCAGAAACTCGTGCTTTCGATCAAGAGCGACATCGAAACCGGCAATTCGCTGCACCAGGCGCTGGCGAAGCACCCGCTCTATTTCGACGACCTGTTCGTGAACCTGGTCGAAGCCGGCGAGCACGCAGGTGCACTCGAGACGGTTCTCGAAAAGATTGCCACGTACAAGGAAAAGACCGAAGCCCTGAAGAAGAAGATCAAGAAGGCGCTCTTCTATCCGGCGGCCGTGCTCGCGGTCGCGATCATCGTCACGGTGATCCTGCTGCTCTTCGTGATTCCCCAGTTCGAAAGCCTGTTCAAGGGTTTCGGCGCCGACCTGCCGGCGTTCACCCAGTTCGTCGTCGGCATGTCGCGCTGGCTGCAGGCGAAAGGCTGGATGCTGGGCATCATCGTGGGCATCGCAGTATTCACCTTCTTCTACTTCTACAAGCGCTCGCGGCCATTGCGGCAGTTCATCGACAAGCTGTCGCTGCAGATCCCGGTGATCGGGCCCATCCTGAAGAAGTCGGCCATTGCGCGCTACGCGCGTACCCTCGCGACGATGTTCGGCGCCGGCGTGCCGCTCGTCGAAGCGATGAAGTCCGTCGCCGGCGCCACCGGCAACATCATCTACCAGGACGCCGTGCTGAGAATGCGCGATGAAATCGCCACGGGCATGCGCATGCAGCGCGCGATGGAAAACACGGGCCTGTTCCCGAACATGGTGGTGCAGATGATCGCGGTCGGCGAGGAGTCGGGCTCGCTGGACGAGATGGCGAGCAAGGTCGCGGACTTCTACGAAGCCGACGTCGACGCCGCCGTCGACGCACTGAGCAGCCTGCTTGAACCGATGATCATGGTCATCCTGGGCGTGCTGGTCGGCGGCATGGTCGTGGCGATGTACCTGCCGATCTTCAAGCTGGGCGCAGTCATCTGACGCGCGCGCCACGCAATCGCGGATGAGATCGCCGAAGACGCCGCGCCCTGCGCGGCGTTTTCACATAGGTAAACGCACGAATGTCCGACCTCGCCGAAATCCTCGCTTCGACGCCGTGGCTGCTGGCGGCCTGCGTCTTCCTCGTCAGCCTGCTGGTCGGCAGCTTCCTGAACGTCGTCATCCATCGCGTGCCGATCATGCTCGAGCGCGAGTGGAAGGCGCAGGCGCGGGAGATGCTCGCGGAACACGGACGCGCCGACGATGCCGGCACGGCCTGCGACCGGACCGACGGCTCCCGGGGACGCTACAACCTCTTCGTCCCCCGTTCCCGCTGTCCGCACTGCAACGTTGAAATCACGGTGCTGCAGAACATCCCACTGGTCAGCTGGCTGCTGCTCGGCGGCAAGTGCGCACATTGCCGCGCTGCGATTTCCGTCCGCTATCCAGTCGTCGAGTTCGCCACGGCAATGCTTTCGACGGTTGTCGCGCTGCATTTCGGCTGGCACTGGCAGACGCTCGCAGCACTGCTGTTCACCTGGGCGCTGATATCCCTGACGGTGATCGACCTCGACCACACGCTGCTGCCGGACGTCATCACGATTCCGCTGCTGTGGCTGGGCCTGCTGCTGAGCCTCTGCTGGCATGCGGGTCTCCGGGCGCCCGCTCCGACGGATCCGTCCTCCGCGATCCTCGGCGCGGTCTCCGGCTACCTGCTCCTCTGGACCGTCTACTGGGTCTTCAAGCTCGCCACCGGCAAGGAAGGCATGGGGTACGGCGACTTCAAGCTGCTCGGCGCGCTCGGGGCCTGGATGGGCTGGCAGATGCTGCCGCTGATCCTGCTGTTCTCTGCGTTTGCCGGAGCCGTCATCGGCATCGCGCTGATCCTGCTCCGTGGCCGGGACCGCAACGTGCCGATCCCCTTCGGCCCTTACCTGGCGGCCGCCGGCTGGATCGCACTGCTGTGGGGACCGCAGATCATGGGCAGCTACCTGACGCTGGCCGGCCTGCGCCATTGATCGCTCGGGCACCAACGTGACGTCGACGGCGCGACAGCCCGCTTCCCGGCCTTTCCGCGTCGCCCTCACCGGCGGCATCGCCAGCGGCAAGACCACGGTCGCCGACCTGTTCGCGGCACACGGCGTACCGTTGATCGACACCGACGTCATCGCCCGCGAGGTCGTCGAGCCCGGCCAGCCGGCACTGACCGCTGTCGCGCAGGCCTTCGGCAGCGACGTGCTCGACCGCGACGGCCGGCTCGACCGGCGTCGACTGCGCGCGATCATCTTCGGCGACGCCACGGCACGCGGCCAGCTGGAAGCGATCCTGCATCCGGCCATTCGCGCGGAGATGGAACGCCAGTCGGTTGCCGCGGCACAGGACGGGCCCTACCAGATCCTCGTGATTCCGCTGCTGGCCGAGGGTGGCCAGCGCAACCACGTGGATCGCGTCCTGGTCGTGGACGCACCGGAGACCGTGCAGGTCGAGCGTCTCATGGCACGGGACGCGGTCACCCGGGAACAGGCGGAGGCATCGCTCCGAGCCCAGGCGCAGCGTGCGACGAGGCTGGGCATCGCCGACGACGTGGTGACCAACACGGGTCGGATCGAGGACCTGCGGCAGCAGGTCGCGGCGCTGCACGCACGATATGTGAAGTTGGCGGCGGCAAGCAGGGAACGCCCGGTTGTGCCGCCAAACGGCCATGCCGCACAATAGTCGGCCATGAACTCAACCGAGGCCGCAGTGCCCTCCACGGATGCGGCGACCAGCGTCGTCGCGTATGAGCAGCCGCTGAACGAGCGGATGCGCAACTTCCTGCGCCTCGACTTCCTGTACCAGCAGGCCGTGCACCACCACACCCTGCCCGACCCGTGGTCCACGCGGGCCGCAGTCTCCTCGCTGCTCGAGATCCTCGCGATCACGCAGCGAGGCGACATCCGCAGCGAGGTGCTGAAGGAACTCGAGCGGCAGATGCACCATCTGTCGGCCTTCGGCTCACGACCGGGTGTCGACTCGGCGCGGCTCAAGCTGGTGCTGACCAAACTGCACCGCATGCGCGAGGAACTGAGCTCGATCGGCGCGCTCTTCATGCAGAAGCTGCGCGACTCCGAGTTCCTCAACGCGATCAAGCACCGCAGCACGATCCCCGGCGGTACCTGCGAGTTCGACCTGCCCGACTACACGCACTGGCTCAACCAGCCGGACGAAATCCGCGGCGCCGACTTCGCGAACTGGCTGGCGGTGATCCGTCCGCTCGGCGACGCGATTTCCGAGCTGCTCTGGATGACGCGCGAACAAGGCAAGACGCGTCGTGAAGTCGCAACCAACGGCGTGTACCACCTGACGCTCGAGCGCGACGTGCCCGTGCAGCTGATCCGCATCGTGTTGCCGCGGGGCACCGACATCTACCCGGAGATCAGCGGCAGCCACTACCGCGTCAGCATCCGCTTCCTTTCCTGGCAGGACGCGGGCACGCACCCGGTACAGATGACCGGCGAGGTCCCGTTCATGCTTGCGCTCTGCACCTGACCGCAGCCGCCAGTCGTCAGCAGGCCAGCATGCCGACGTTCCCGTGTCCGACCTGCCAGCGCCCGGTGGAGTGGTCCGCCGCTGCGAAGTGGCGCCCGTTCTGCAGCGAGCGCTGCCGGCTGATCGACCTCGGCGCGTGGATGGCCGAGCGGCACGCTATCCCGGGCGACGAAATCTCGCCCGACGGCGTCCAGCCGTCGACCGACGAACCCGACGATCCGCCGCGGCACTGACCGGGCGCAGGCAAGACCGTGGATCCCGACTTCTGGCAGCAGCGTTGGCAAGCCCGCCAGATCGGCTTTCACCAGTCCGCTCCGCATCCCTTCCTCGAACGCTGGTGGCCCTCGCTAAACGTGGCGGCGGGCTCCCGCGTCTACGTGCCGCTCTGCGGCAAGAGCCTCGACATGATCTGGTTGTCGGTGCGTGGTTATCGCGTCGTCGGCTCCGAGCTGAGTACGCTGGCAGTCGGGGAGTTCTTCGGCGAGCAGCAACGGACCGACGTGCAGATCGAACAGCACGGCCCGTTCCACCGGCATCGGTCCGGCGCGATCGAGGTCCTGGAGGGTGACGCGCTGCAGCTCACGCCCGCTCTGCTTGGACCGGTGCAGGCGGCCTACGATCGAGCCGCGCTCGTCGCGCTGCCGCCCTCGATGCGCGAGCATTACGCACGGCACTTCGCCACGTTGATGCCGGCAGGCAGTCGCACGATGCTGGTCGCGTTCGAATACCAGCAGGCGATCAAGGACGGCCCGCCGTTCTCCGTGACTCCCGATGAAGTCGTGACGCTGTACGGCCACACGTTCCGGGTCGAGGAACTGGAACGCGTCGACATCATCGATGAAAGCCCGAAGTTCGCCGCCGCAGGACTCGATGCGCTGCACGAAGTGGCGTATTCACTGACCAGGCGCTGAGTGTCGAGAGAGTGTCGAGCGCCCGGTCCGGTTGTGCTTCCGGCGAGCGGAAAGGCAGACACGCGCTCGGGGAAAGGTCCCGGATCAATCGCTCGCGAGACCGCGCATGCAACCTGATACGACAGGGGAGCCGACTCAGCGAGAAATGTCCGCGGTCGACGGCGGTGCTCGCGGCGGCTTTCGGAGCACTGCCGCTAGAAGCTGCGTTCCGATTCGCTCAACGCTGC
>JBAVJR010000437.1:0-3696 GCA_049687855.1 Steroidobacteraceae bacterium
TCCATCTGGATCGCATCTTCCTTCGACATGCACCCTCTCATGCACCCCAAAAGCCGCGCGAATTCTGCAGAAAGGCCGGTGTGAAAGCAATGAGAATCCGAGGTGCGCTCAGCGGATGTCGCCGGCGGTGGTGACCGGGGCCAGGGCGGGAATCCCGCGTTCGAGGTGAGCGATGAAGTCGGCGCGCGGCATGAGTCTCGCGCCGAGCGTGAACAGGTGATCACTGGCGACCTGGCAGTCGATCAACTCCACGTCGCGGCTCCGTAACCAGTGCACGAGGTCGTGCAGCGCGACCTTGCTGGCGTCGGTCTCCGTGCTGAACATCGATTCGCCGAAGAAGATCCGGCCGAGCAGCAGCCCGTACAGGCCGCCGACGAGACGCTCGTCGCGCCAGACCTCGACCGAGTGTGCGTGGCCGAGTCGGTGCAGTTCGCCGTACGCGGCCCGCATGGCGGGCGAGATCCACGTGCCTTCGAGCGAGCGTGTGCCGCTGTCGGCGCACTGCGTGATCACCGTGTCGAAACGCGTGTCGAACGTCACGCGGAACCCGCGGTTGCGCAAGGCCTTGCCCAGGCTCCGCGAGACCCTGAACTCGCCGGGCAACAGCACCATGCGCGGATCGGGTGACCACCACAGGATGGGTTGACCCTCCGAGTACCACGGAAAGATGCCGCGGCGATAGGCGGCCAGCAGGCGCTCCGGGCGCAGGTCGCCGCCCACGCAGAGCAGGCCGTCGGGATCGGTCAGTGCGCGACTCACCGGCGGAAAGGCGTCGGGTGGATCCGTGGGTTTGAGCCAGGGAATCATGGCGCCACGGGGTCGTCGTCGGCCGCCGTCGTGGTCGCCGCGCGCTGGAAAGGCAGGTGCTGGCGCGCGGCTGCGATGTAATCGTCGACAGCTTCGCGCTCGCGCTCGAGATGGCGCGCGACGGCGGCGCGAAAGCCGGCGTGCTCGAGCCAGTGTGCCGACGTCGTGCGCGTCGGCTCGAAGCCGCGCGCGAGTTTGTGTTCGCCCTGCGTGCCCGGGTCGAAGAACTGCAGCCCGTGGTCGATGCAGTGCTCGATGCCCTGGTAGTAGCAGGCCTCGAAGTGCAGTGAATCCTCCTGCGTCGCCGAGCCCCAGTAGCGGCCGTAGAGCCAGCCGCCGCCCGCGAAGAAGATGGCGGCCGCGACCGGCGCACCGGCGCGTTCCGCGATCTTCACCACGACCGAGCCCGGCAGCGCGGCAGAGACCCGCAGCAGGAATTCGACGTTGAGGTAGTGCCCGTTGCCGTGGCGCAGGAAGGTGCGCTCGGAGAAACCGAAGATCGTTTGCCACAGGCCGGGGTCGATGTCCTCGCCGGCGAGCGTACGGAACACGATGCCCGATTCCTCGACCTTGCGCCGTTCGCGTTTCGCTTTCTTGCGCTTGTCGGCGCGGAACGTCGCGAGAAAGTCATCGAAGGTGGCGAAGCCACGGTTGTGCCAGAGGAAGCGGCAATCGTGCCGCCGCATGAACCCCGCGCGCTCGAGCGCAGCCTGGTCCTCGTCGAGCGTGAAGTTGACGTGCGCACCGGATGCGCTCGCGTGCCGTGCCGACTCGAGCAGCAGCGCCGCCAGCTGGTCCCGCAGTTCGTGCTGCGGGACCTCGCCGACGCCGGTGCCATCTGCCTGCAGCCCGGTCGTGACCAGGAAGCGGGGTCCCGTCACCGGCGTGAACGGGATCGCCGACAGCTGCTTCGGGTAGTACTCGAGCCCCGAGCGCTGGTACGACTGCGCCCAGCTCCAGTCGAAGACGAACTCGCCCCACGAATGGGTTTTCAGGTACTGCGGCACGGCGGCGACGAGCTGGCCGCTGCGCGAGTCACGAATCACGAGGTGCGCGGGAATCCAGCCCGAGTCGACGCCGACGCAACCGGTGGCTTCGAGAGCATCGAGGAACGCGTGTTTCAGGAACGGGTGGCCGGAGCGGTCGAGCGCGTCCCAGTCGTGAGCGTCGACTTCGGCGATGCGGCCAATGACTGCGGCCTTCAGCGGCACGGCGCGTCAGTGGGCGGCAGCGGCATCCACGGCGTCCAGGTACTTGTCCGCGTCGAGCGCCGCCATGCAGCCCGTGCCGGCGGAGGTGACCGCCTGGCGATAGACGTGATCGGCCACGTCGCCCGCGGCGAACACGCCTGGCACGCTCGTCGCCGTTGCGCCACCCGTCGTGCCCGACTTCACGGCGATGTAGCCGCCGCTCATGTCGAGCTGGCCCGCGAAGATCTGCGTGTTCGGCACGTGGCCGACCGCGATGAACAGCCCGGCGACCGCGATGTCCCTCGTGCCCGAACCATCGGTGGCCGCGACGCGCACGCCCGTGACGCCTGATTCGTCGCCCAGCACTTCGTCCACCGTGTGGTTCCAGACGATGTCGACGGCGCCGGCGCGCTGCCGCTCGAACAGGTGGTCCTGCAGGATCTTCTCGGAGCGCAGCTTGTCGCGACGGTGGACCAGGGTGACGTGCGAGGCGATGTTCGACAGGTACAGCGCTTCCTCGACGGCCGTGTTGCCGCCGCCTACGACCGCGACACGCTGGCCGCGGAAGAAGAAGCCGTCGCAGGTGGCGCAGGCCGACACGCCGCGGCCCTTGAACTTCTCTTCCGACTCGAGGCCCAGGTACTGCGCGCTCGCGCCGGTCGCGATGATCAGCGCATCGCAGGTGTAATCGCCGCGATCGCCCTTCAGCAGCAGCGGGCGCTTGCTGAAGTCCACCGCGTTGATGTGGTCCATCAGGATCTCGGTGTGGAAGCGCTCGGCGTGTTCGCGCATGCGTTCCATCAGGCCCGGGCCGGTGAGACCGTGCGGGTCGCCGGGCCAGTTGTCGACCTCGGTCGTCGTCATGAGCTGGCCGCCTTGCTCCATGCCCGTGATCAGCAGCGGCTTGCGATTTGCCCGCGCTGCATAGACGGCCGCTGAGTAGCCGGCGGGACCGGATCCCAGGATGATCAGCCGCGAGTGGCGGGGGTCGCTCATGTATAATTCCTTGCTCGAAAATCGCGCATTGCGCCGTGGAAGGCGCGGCATGGTAAGCCTCTCACCGACTGACGGAAAGCACCGCAGGTGCTGCCCTCATGCGCATTCCGGAAATTGGGGACGCCCACCTGTTGCCAGGCCGAAGCAGGTGAGCGTCCCCGATTTCCGGAAACAGGTGAGCGTCCCCTGTTTTCGGGGTGGCGACTTGTCTCCGTTGGCGGTAGCCTTATGTAAACCAACGGGTTACGGACGACTCTTGAACTATCAGGTGATGAGATTTGGCTAAGGCGGAAGCGAAGCGCGCCGACGACGGCGACCAGGCGGCCAACGTGGCCCGGGGACTGCGCGAAAGCGCGCTCTGGATCTTCGGTGCACTGGCACTGATCCTGTTTGCCGCGCTCGTCAGTTACGACAGGGCGGACCCCGCCTTTTCCTCGACCGGTCAGCCCGGCCCGGTCACCAACCTGATCGGCCCGTTCGGCGCCTGGCTGTCCGACCTGTTCTTCGTGCTGTTCGGCATGCCGGCCTACCTGTTCCCGATCATGCTCGGCATCGCAGGGTACCACCTGTTCCAGGAGCGCGGCAGCCGCGAACCCGTCGACCGTCGCTCGGCCTCGTTCCGCGGGCTGGGGTTCTTCCTCGCGCTCGTCAGCAGTTGCGGTCTCGCGACCCTGCATTTCTCCGGCGACGGCTTCACCAACAC
>JBAVJR010000438.1:0-2476 GCA_049687855.1 Steroidobacteraceae bacterium
GCGCCCTACCGGGTCGAGATCACCGCTCCGCTGCACCCGCTGGTGGCGGGCATCGAACCGTTCGATGCGCAGGACGAGCTTTACCTGAGCGAGCTGCACCCGCCGTTCGAGACGCTGTTGCACACCCGCTGGACCGGCAAGGCCAAGGGCTTTGCCGAGCGCGACTGGAGCACGGACGAGCCGCGCCCCGTCATGTACCTGAAGAAGGTCGGCGCGGGCGAAGTGCTCTATTTCACGCTCGGCCATGCGCGCGGTCATTACGACATGCGGCCGCTGATGGACGAGTACCCGACGGTGGAGCGCGGCAGCTGGCCGGTTCCGGCCTTCAACGAACTGCTGCGGCGCAGCCTGCGCTGGGCCGCCGGCCTGGACTGAGCGGAGACTCGCCATGAGTTCCAACCCTGAGGACGACAGACTGCGCGAGGCTTCGCGGACGCCCGCTTATCGCAAGGTGAAGCGTGTCGCGCCCGAGCAGAGTCCGGTGACGCCCGCAGGCAAAGAGCCGGACCCGGACCTGGGCCACGAACTGATTCGCAAGGAACGGTATACGTCGGCCGAGTTCATGCAGCTCGAGTGGGAGCGCATCTGGAAGAAAGTCTGGCTGCTGGGTGCGATCGAGTCCGACCTGCGTGAACCCGGCGACTTTGTCGCGACCGAAATCGGCCGCGAGTCCGTCTTGATCGTGCGGCAGGCCGATGGCGGCGTGCGCGCTTTCTACAACGTGTGCCTGCACCGGGGCAATCGCCTGCGTCCCACGGGCGCGGGCAGCGCCGACTCTTTCAAGTGCCAGTACCACCACTGGGAATACGCGCTCGACGGCACGTTCAAACGCATCCCCGACCTCGACACCTTCCCGCAGGGCGCCCCGCCCTGCCGCGGCCTCAAGGAGCTGCCTTGCGCGGCCTGGGGCGGCTTCGTCTGGTTCAGCCTCGATCCGGACGTGGGGCCGCTGGAGGACTTCCTCGATCCGGTGCACAAGCACCTGGACCCGTACAACTTTCCGAAGATGGCGCTCACCCGCGACATCACGGTCGAGTGGAACTGCAACTGGAAGGCCTCGGTCGACGCGTTCAACGAGAGCTACCACGTGCAGGGCATCCACCCGCAACTCATGTGGTACCTGCACGACCTCGACATCCAGATCGACTGCTTCGAGCGGCACAACCGCTACCTGATCCCGTTCGCCACGTGGAGTCCGCGCGTGCGCCGGCCGCCGGCGATCCCGGACCCGATCAAGGTGATCATGAAGACCGCGGGCATGGACCCGGCCGACTACGACGAGCCGTACGAGAACATCCGCCGCGACGTGCAGCAGTGGAAGCGCAAGCACGGGCCGGCGCAGGGCAAGGACTATTCCAGGCTCAACGACGACCAGCTCACCGACGACTACCACTACCTGATCTTCCCGAACGTCACGCTCAACGTGCACGCGGACGACCTGATGCTGTTCCGGCAGCGGCCGCATCCGACCGATCCGGACCGCATGTTCTACGACATCTGGACGTTCGAACTCGTGCCGGAGGGCCACGAGTGGCCGGCGCGGCCGAAGCACCAGCATTTCAAGCACGGCGAGAAGTCGATCGGTCTCGTGCTCGACCAGGACGCGGCCAACCTGCCCGGCGTGCAGGCGGGCATGCATTCCGCGGCGTTCGAAGGCCTGTGGATCGGCGCGCAGGAACTGCGCATCCGCCACTTCCACAAGGTCATCGACGATTACGTCTATGGGCCGGGCGGCAAGCCTCCCGGCGCTGTCTGAACTCCACGCCCGAGCGAGGCGACATGACATCACCACTTTCGGCGGAGCGCCTGCAGCGCGCCTACCGCCAGATGAAGACGATCCGCGAATTCGAGGAACGGCTGCACGTGGAAATCGCCACGGGCGAGATTCCCGGCTTCACGCACCTCTACGCCGGCCAGGAGGCGGTGGCAGTCGGCGTGTGCGAGCACCTCGACGACGCCGACTACATCGTGAGCACGCACCGCGGCCACGGGCACTGCATCGCGAAGGGTTGCGACGTGCAGGGCATGATGCTCGAGATCTATGGCCGGGCCGACGGCCTCTGCAAGGGCAAGGGCGGCTCGATGCACATCGCGGACGTCACGAAGGGCATGCTCGGCGCCAATGCCATCGTCGGCGGCGGTCCGCCGCTTGCAGTGGGCGCTGCTATCGCCTGCCGCAACCGCAAGAACGGTACGGTCAGCATCGCCTTCGGCGGCGACGGCAGCTGCAACCAGGGCACCGTGTTCGAGGCCATGAACATGGCTGTCGTGCTGAAGGTTCCCGCGATCTTCGTGATCGAGGACAACGGCTACAGCGAGCACACGGGCAAGGACTACGCCGTGGGCTCGAAGGACATCGCCGGCCGCGCACGCGGCTTCGGCATGCCCGCCGAACGCTGCGACGGGTCGGATTTCTTCGCCGTGTACGAAGCGGCCGGTCGCCTCATCGAGAGCGCGCGACGCGGCGCAGGCCCCT
>JBAVJR010000439.1:0-12711 GCA_049687855.1 Steroidobacteraceae bacterium
ACCGTCAGCATGGTCGTGAGACTGGTCATGATCGTGCGCGACAGCGTCTCGTTGATCGACGCGTCTATGACCTGGTCCGAGGTGCCTTTGCGCATCGACACGAAGCGCTCGCGGATGCGGTCGAACACGACGACAGTGTCGTTCAGCGAGTAGCCGATGACGGCGAGGATCGCCGCCAGTGACGGCAGGTCAAACGTCATCTGCGTGGCCGCGAAGAACCCCAGGATGATGATCGGGTCGTGCAGCGCCGCGACGATGGCGCCGACACCGAGCTTCCACTGGAAGCGCATCCAGACGTACAGCATGATGAAGAAGAACGTGAACAGCACGGCGAGCGCGCCTTTCTCGGCGAGCTCCGCGCCGACCTGCCCGCCCACGACTTCCGTGCGGCGCAACTCGACGCCGGGATTCTCGGACTGGATCGCCGCGAGGACCTTCCGGCCCAGCAGGTTATTGTCCGTGCCGGCCTCCGGCAGCAAGCGCACCAGCACGTCGCGCGGCGTGCCGAAACTCTGCACGACGGCATCGCCGTAGCCGGCCTTCTCGAGCGAACTCCGCACCTTCTCCAGGTCGGCTGCCTGCGGGAAGCTCATTTCGAGCACCACCCCGCCGGTGAAGTCGATGCCGAAATTGAGGCCGCGCACGCCGAGCGCGAGCAGCGCACCGAGCACGACGATCGCCGACACGACATACCACCGCTTGCGGGTGGCCATGAACGGGTAGCTGGTCTTCTTGCGGAAAAATTCCATGGTCAGTACCCCATCCCGATCGCGAGCTTCTCGAGCTTGCGCTGGCGGCCCCAGAGCAGGTGGACCAGCACGCGGCTGACCACGAGCGCCGTGAACATCGACGTGACGATGCCGAGCGACAGCACGACCGAGAACCCGCGCACCGGGCCGGTGCCGAAGGTGAACAGCACGACGCCCGCGATCAGCGTCGTGATGTTCGAGTCCGCGATCGCAGAGAATGCCTTGTCGAATCCGGCACCGATCGCCGCGTGCGGGCTCATGCCGTTGCGCAATTCCTCGCGGATGCGCTCGAAGATCAGGATGTTCGCGTCGACCGCCATGCCCACCGTGAGCACGATGCCCGCGATTCCCGGCAAGGACAGCGACGCCTGCAGCATCGAGAGCAGCGCCGCCAGCAGCACGACGTTGGTCAGGAGCACGACGTTCGCCACCATGCCGAACGCCTGGTAGTAGACGGCCATGAAGATGAACGTGACCACGAGGCCGAGGATCAGCGCATTGACGCCGCGCTCGATGTTGTCGGCGCCGAGGCTCGGGCCGACGGTCCGCTGCTCGACGATGTAGAGCGGCGCCGCCAGCGAACCCGCACGCAGCAGCAGCGCGAGTTCACGGGCCTCGTTGGCCATCACTCCCGTGATCTGGAAGTTGCTGCCGAACACGCCGCGGATCGTGGCCTGGTTGATGACCGCCTCCTCGGTGCATTCGTTGCCCGCACGCGTTCCCTTGCAGGGCTGGTCTTCCGCCACGCGCTTCTTCTCGATGAACACGACGGCCATCGGACGGCCGAGGTTCTGGCGGGTCGTCTCGAGCATCTTCGACGCGCCACGCGCATCGAGCGTGACCATGACCGCGGGCTCGCCCTGCTGGAAGCCGGAGCTGGCATCCGTCAGCTGTTCGCCCGAGACGATCGTCTCGCGCTTGAGCAGCACGGGGCGGCCGTCGCGCGTGTGGTAGAGCTTCGAGCCGAGCGGCGCACGCCTGGTGCTCTCGGCAAGCAACGCGTCGTTCTGCTCGTCGACGAGCCGGAACTCGAGGGTGGCCGTCGCGCCGAGCACGCGCAGCGCTTCGTTGGGGTCCGACACGCCGGGCAACTGCACGACGATGCGGTCGAGGCCCTGGCGCGCGACGATGGGCTCCGTGACGCCGAGTTCGTCGACGCGGTTGCGCAGCGTGGTGATGTTCTGCTGGATCGCGAAGTCCTGCCGTTGCTTGACCTGCGTCGGGCTCAGCTGGACCGTGACGGAACCGCCTTCGCCGAGCGTGTCGGTGTCGACGGACAGGTTCGGGTCCTGCTTGCGCAGCAGGCTCGCGAACCGCTGCGCGTCGTCGCCGCTGCGCAGCCCGATCCGCACCGTGTCGACGCCGTCGCTGGCCACCCCGGTGAACGGGATGCGTTCCTTGCGCAGCATGGTGCGGTAGTCGCTCTCCATGCTCGTGAGCAGCTGCTTCACGGCACCTTGCGTGTCGACTTCGTACATGAAGTACACGCCGCCGCGCAGGTCGAGGCCGAGGCTCATCGGCTTGAGCCCGATTGCGCGCATCCAGCCCGGCGTGCGGGGCACGTCGGACAGCGCCACGAGGTATTCGGTGCCCGTGCCCTGCTGCACGACGTCGCGCGCCTTGAGGCGCGTGCTCACGTCGTCGAAGCGCAGCACGAGACGATCACCCTCGAGGTACGAACTGTCGACCGTCACGCCCCTGGACTGCAGCGTCGAGACGACCTGCTGCTGCTGGGCTGCGGTGACTGCAGTGCGGTCGTTGCGCGAGAGCTGCAGGGCGGGCGCCTCGCCGAACACGTTCGGCAGGGCGAGCAGCGTGCCTACGAGCAGGACGATGACGACCAGCCAGATCTTCCAGGCCGGGTAACTGTGCATGCGCGGACTCCGGGACGACGGCTCAGGCGCTCTTCAGGGTGCCCTTGGGCAGCACGCTGGTGACCGTATGACGCTGGACCTTCACCTGCACGCCGTTCGCGATCTCGATGGTGAGGAAACTGTCGGAGGTCTCGGTGACCTTGCCGAGGATGCCGCCGGCCGTGACGACTTCGTCGCCGGCGCCGAGCGCGGCCACCATGGCCTTGTGCTCCTTCGCCCGCTTGGCCTGCGGCCGGATCAGCAGGAAATAGAACACGACGAAGATGAGCAGCAAAGGCAGCATCTGCAGCAGCGCATTCGGCTGGGCACCCGTGGCCGCCTGGGCGTGGGCACTCGCGATCAACCAGTCCATCGGGAACTCCTGTCGCCCCTCGAACGAGGGGTCACGCGTGGAAAATGACCGCCGATTATACCCGAGGGTCGGCCGCGGTGGCGGCCATCGCGGGGGTAGCCTCGGGACCTGCCAGGAAATCCGCGGCAAAGCGCCCGAACCGCCCCTCGTCGAGGGCTGCCCGCATCCGGGCCATCAGGGACAGGTAATAGTGCAGGTTGTGAATCGTATTGAGCCTGGCACCCAGGATCTCGTTGCAGCGGTCGAGGTGCCGCAGGTACGCGCGGCTGTAGTTCCGGCACGTGTAGCAGGCGCACTCCGGGTCCAGCGCCGAGGTGTCCGACTGGTGCCCGGCATTGCGGATCTTGATCACGCCCTGCGACGTGAACAGGTGGCCGTTGCGGGCGTTGCGCGTCGGCATGACGCAGTCGAACATGTCGATGCCGCGGGCGACCGCCTCGACGATGTCGGCCGGCGTGCCGACGCCCATCAGGTAACGCGGGCGGTCCCGCGGCAATGCGGGCGCGAGCGCCTCGAGGACGGCGTTGCGTTCGGCCACGGGCTCGCCCACGGCGAGGCCGCCGACCGCGTATCCGTCGAAACCGATGTCGGCCAGCTGGCCGAGCGATTCGTGCCTGAGACCCGGGAACGTGCCGCCCTGCACGATGCCGAACAAGGCATTGGGGTTGGCCAGGCGCAGGAACTCGTCGCGACTGCGGCGCGCCCAGCGCATCGACAGCTCCATCGACGTCCGTGCCTGCTGCTCGGTCGCTGGATAAGGCGGACACTCGTCGAACGCCATGACGATGTCGGAGTTGAGCGCAGCCTGCACCTGCATCGAGATTTCCGGGCTCAGGAACACCGCATCGCCGTTGACAGGCGAGCGGAAATTGACGCCAGCCTCCGTGAGCTTGCGCAGTTGCGCGAGGCTGAAGACCTGGAAGCCGCCCGAGTCGGTCAGGATCGGCCCCGACCAGTGCATGAAGCCGTGCAACCCGCCGTGCGCCCGGATGACGTCGGCGCCCGGCCGCAGCATCAGGTGAAACGTGTTCCCGAGGACGATCTGCGCGCCGAGGCCCGTGAGTTCCTCGGGCGTCATCGCCTTGACCGTGCCGTACGTGCCGACGGGCATGAACACAGGCGTCTCGACGGTCCCGTGATTCAGGTGCAGGCGGCCACGCCGCGCCGCGCCGGCCGTTCCCAGCAGTTCGAACTTCATGCCGCGCTCCCGCGATCGAGCGCGGCAGGCGCCGGCTCGACGAACATCGCATCGCCGTAGCTGAAGAAGCGGTACTGCTGCGCCACGGCGTGCCGGTACGCCTCGAGCACGTGCTCGCGCCCGGCGAAGGCACTGACGAGCATCAGCAGCGTGGATTCGGGCAGGTGAAAATTGGTCACCATCGCATCGACCACGCGAAAACGCCTGCCCGGCGTGATGAAGAGCCGCGTCTCGCCGGCGTAAGGCTCGAGCCGGCCAGACGTCGCCGCGCTCTCGAGCGACCGCACGGCCGTCGTACCCACCGCGATGACACGGCCGCCGCGCGCGCGAGCCGCAGCGACGGCTTCGCAGGTGGCAGCGGGCACGACGCACCACTCGGAATGCATGCGGTGCTCTTCGACGTTGTCGACACGCACGGGCTGAAACGTGCCCGCGCCTACGTGCAGCGTGACGTAGGCGAACTCGGCGCCCGCCGCGCGGCAGGCCTGCAGGACTACGTCGTCGAAGTGCAGCCCGGCGGTCGGCGCCGCAACCGCGCCTGGCTCGCGCGCGTACACGGTCTGGTAACGCTCGCGATCCTCGAGTTCGACGGCTCGGGCCACGTAGGGCGGCAGTGGCATCTCGCCCAGGCGATCGAAGATGCCGTGTGCGTCGCTACTGAATTCGACGCGCCAGAAGTCTTCGTCGCGCTCGACGACCGTAAGCGTGTCGCCACCGCCGAGGCCAATCACGGCGCCGGGTCGCGATGGTTTGCTCGCACGCAGCTGGACGATGGCCGTGCGCAGGCCGGTGAGCCGCTCGAGCATGACCTCGACCTTGCCGCCGCTTTCAAGCTTGTGGCCGTGCAGCCGCGCGGGAATCACGCGCGTATCGTTGAACACGAGCAGGTCGCCCCGCCGCAGCAGGCCCGGCAGGTCGCGGAACCGGCGATCCGTGAGCGCACCGGTCGCGCCTTCGAGGTGGAGCAGCCGGCTGCCACTGCGCTGTGCCGCGGGATGACGCGCGATCAGCGCATCGGGCAGGTCGAAATGGAAGTCGGTGCGCCGCATAGGGGCGCGCATGCTAGCAGAGGGACGCGTCGGCACGAGCCCCACCGCAGCCGCTCATCGCAGGAGTCTCAGGACGAGATGCCGCCACCTTTCGCGTCGGACGGCGGCGCAGGAGGCGCCGGTGGGACCGGTGCACGCGGCGGCGGACCCGGCCGGAAGCCCTGGTTCATGGCATCGACATCCGGCATAAGGATGTCGAGAGTCAGGCGCTTGCGCTGGCGCAGCACTTCGACCTTGACCTTCTCCTTGGGCTGGTACGACCCGAGGATGCGGAAGGCGTGCCGTGGACTCTCCGGCGTGCGTCCGCCGATCGAGAGAATCACGTCGCCCTCCTCCAGCCCCTGGCCCTGCACGGGCGGCGCCTTGACCACGAGCAGGCCATGGTCGGTGCCGAAGTACTGGCCAAGCCTGGGCGTGATCGGCACCAGTTCGAGCGTGCGGAAGCCGCGGCCGCGCGGGTTGATCATTTCTTCCCAGTCAGGCGGGATCGGCATGCCCTCGAGCATTGGCATGTGCTCACGCAGCACGCGGACCATCGGCGGCTCGGCGGCGACGGTCGTCACGGTCGTCGACAGCTTCCTGCCATCGCGCAGGTAGTCGACCTTGACCTTCTGTCCCGGCTGCGCGCCGCGCATCTGCTCGACGAGTTGGCGGCCCGCGGTGCGGTCGCCGGTCTTCCGCAACGGCTTGCCATCGATCGCCACGATCACATCGCCCGTCTTCAGGCCGGCGGCGGCGGCGGGCCCGGATGGACTCACGCCCATCACTGCGACGCCTTCGGCAAGGTCCGGACTGCCACCGACGTTGATGCCGAGCATGGCGCCGCGGGGCGGTCCGCCGGGCGCAGGCATCGGCGCGCCTTCGAAGTCGTCGCCGTAGAGCTTGCGCGAGAGGTCGGCGACGTCGCGCGCCGCATCGTCCAGCCGGCCGCGCGCAGCGTCGAGCTGCTGCTGCAGCTGTGCCTTGTCCTGCGTCTCGGCCGCGGCGGCCGCCTGCGTCGCAGCCGCGAGCGCGATGGCCGACGCGAGCAACGCGCCGAGTACGCGGTGCGCCACTGTCCTGGTTCGTACGGATTGCATGGTCATGTCCTCGTTGTCACATGTCGATGCGCTGCGCTTCGACATAGCGCAACTGCACCAGGGAGTTCATCGCTTCGACGCGCTTGCGCCAGAGCTGCTCGGCCGAGCCCGGTTCGATTTCACCGTCGCCAACGGAAATCTGGTGGTCGATCCACTGCACCTGCGACTCGAGCGAGTCGATCGGCACGCTCGTGCCGGCGCGCTCGACGACAGGACGCTCGCCAATCGCGGACAGCATCTCCTCGAGCGCGTGCGACTGCGTCTGCAGCTGCGCGACGCGATCGAGCGCGAGTGCCTGTTCCGCCGTGAGTGGCGTGAGTTCGACGGCCATCGAGCCGGGGTGCTCGGTCATGACATCCCCGATACGCCACGTGGCCGTCACGGCAATGAGCGCGACGGAGGCCGCGGCAGCGAGCTGCAGTCCCAGCCTGCGCCGCGCACGCAGCTTCTTCCTGGCCGCGAGGCGCGACTGCACGTCGGCCCAGCCGTCGCGACGCGACTCGGCCGCAGGCAAGGATCGGAGCTCTTCGGTCAGGTTCATGGTGTGCTCGATACGGGAAAGCACGACGTCCCGTCTCCTTCGACGTGCAGCAGGTCCCGCAGTCGCGCGTGCGCGCGGGCCAGCTGCGATTTGGAAAAACTTGCCGATGCGCCGAACAGCGCGCCGATCTCGGCATGCGTGTAGCCCTCGACGTCGTGCAGCCACACGACGGCCCGCGCATCGTCGCCGAGCCGGGCCAGCGCGCGCTCGAGGTCGATCGCGGTTGCGCGATCCGCGCCAGCGGCACCCGGGCGGCGCTCTGCCTGCCAGTCCTGGTGCAACTCGTCGATCGAGCGGGTCGCACCGGCCAGCCAGCGCTGGCCGCGGTGCCAGGGCGAACGCAGGTGCATGAGGCAGCGCGAGACCGCGATGCTGCGAACCCAGCCCGCGAACGAGCCGCGCCCCTCGTATTGATGCAGCCGGGTGATGAGGTCGACGAAGACGTCCTGGGCCACGTCCTCCGCCGCGGAGCGCGGCGTCACGAGGCGACGAGTCAACGTGCGGACCGGGATTTCGTATGCCCGGTAGATCGCGGCGAGCGCGGCTTCGTCACCGGCGCGAGCGCACTCGATGTTGGCGGCGTCGACGGCAGTATCGAGAAATGCGGACATTCGGGTGGTTAGATGCCCGGCCGCGGCAAAAGGTCGCAAGCCGGCGTCGTGTCGCCGGATCGGGCCGTCACCCCGAGTGCGGGGGCTGCGACGCCGCGGCGACCACCCTGCCCGGCGGGCCGTCGCACTGGAAGTACGGGGACTCGGCGAGCCATTTGCGGTCGGGGTAATAGGCGAACAGCAGCGCGCCGCCCTTCAACGTGTCGATGACGGTGCGGGCGATTTCGGGTCGCAGCGCCGGGCAACCCCAGCTGCGGCCCAGCCGGCCGAGCCGCTCGGCGATCGCTTCGCTGACGTACGGCGCACCGTGCATGACGATCGCGCGCGAGAGGGCGTTGTCGTTGAAACCGGGATCGAGGCCCGAGAGCCGCAGCGAGTAACCATTGCTGCCGTAGTACGGCTCCAGCGTCTTGAACAGCCCGATGCTCGACATATGGCTGCCTTCGGCGTTGGAGAAGCGTTCTGCGTGCGCATCGCCCGTGTTGCGGCCATGCGCGACGAGTTCCTGGAACAGCAGCAGGCCGCGCTCGAGGTCGAAGACCCAGAGGCGAGGCTGCGTGGATGGCAACGAGTAATCGATGACGGCAAGGTGACGGAAGCCGTCGAGCACTCCTTGCTTGCGCGCGCATTCCGCAGCGCGGGCCGCGAGGGCGAGCACCCTGGGATTGGCTGAGGGGGCCTCTGCGGCCAGCCTGTCGGCCAGGACCGGTTGCCCGGCGAGGGCCTCCGGGGCGACCAGAGCGGTCGCCAGCAGCACGAGGACAGCAGCCAGGCCGTGGGAAAGGCAACGTCGCATGCTTCGGTCGGTCTCCTGGGGAGGGAACGGCCGCCCAAGGGCGACGCGAGCCATATGACCGCCGACAGTTTACCGAGTTCCGCTCGCAAGTCGCGGAGGTCGTACTGCGACGGCGTGGAACCGGTGTTAACCGGATGATTCGCATAGTGTTTCCAACCGGCGAGCCCGATCGGGTAAGCTGCGCCCCCCCTGGCCGGGATGGCGGAACTGGTAGACGCACCGGACTCAAAATCCGGCGAGCTAATCACTCGTGAGGGTTCGATTCCCTCTCCCGGCACCAAGTCCAGGGGTTAGGGGATAGGGGTTGGGGGATAGTCGGAACTTCCAGCCAGCTCACGCCTCTGTCTCTGCGTTGGCACTTTACCGATCGACTATCCCCTATCCCCTATCCCCTTCCTCATGAAGTTCTGCTCCGCCTGCGGCAGCACCGTCGCGCTCCGCACGCCCGACGGCGACCACCTCGCCCGTTACGTGTGCGAGTCCTGTGGCGCCGTCCATTACCAGAACCCCAAGCTGATCGTCGGCTGCGTGCCCGAGCACGAGGGCCGCATCCTGCTGTGCCGGCGTGCGATCGAGCCACGGCTTGGTTTCTGGACGATCCCGGCCGGTTTCATGGAGAACGGCGAGACGACGCAGGAAGGCGCGCGACGCGAATCGTTCGAAGAGGCACAGGCCCAGGTGGAGATCGGTTCACTGCTGGCCGTGGTACACGTGCTGCATGCGGACCAGGTGCACGTAATGTTCCGCGCGAAGTTGCCCAGAGCGCACTTCGGCCCGAGCCCGGAGAGCCTCGAGGTGGGTCTGTACAGCGAGGACGAGATTCCGTGGCACGACATCGCCTTCCGCAGCGTGGATTTCGCCCTGCGCCGCTACTTCGACGACCGCCGACGTGGTGTCGAAGGGCATCACTTCACCGCGCTCGACTACCGCAAGAGCGGTGGGGCTAGGTAGGATCCGTTATGCGCTGCGGCGGCGCTTTGGCAGAATACGCCGCCCGCCAGCCCGCGCCACCGCGTGCTGTCGCCTTTTTCGTCATCAGCCAACGTCCGGAGTGCCCCGATGACCTTTGTCGTCACGGAAAACTGTATCAAGTGCAAGTACATGGACTGCGTGGAAGTCTGCCCGGTGGACTGTTTCCACGAAGGCCCGAACATGCTGGTGATCGACCCGGACGAGTGCATCGACTGCACGCTCTGCGAGCCGGAATGCCCGGCCGAGGCGATCTTCTCGGAAGAGGAACTGCCGGACAGCCAGCAGGATTTCCGCAAGCTCAATGCCGAACTGGCCAGGCAGTGGCCGGTAATTACCGAAAAGAAGGATGCGCCCGAGGACGCCAAGGAATGGGACGGCCGCCCCGGCAAGCTGGGCTACCTCGAACGCTGAGGCGCCCACGCGAGGGCGTCGCTGAAAATCAGCGGGCAGCGCCCGCAGTCTTCCGCGATTCCTGGATGGCCTGCACCAGTTCGGTCGGCGTCAGATAGCCACCGATGTAGTCGCCATTCTGCGTGAAGATCGCGGGCGTGCCTTCGACGCCCAGGTCGGATCCCAGTTGGTACTGCGATTGGACCGCGGCGTCGCCGCAGGTCTTGCCCTTGATCGCCTCGCCCCTCTTCGCCCGGGTGAGCGCGTCTCGTCGATCCGCGGCACACCAGACCTGCTCGGACTTGGTCCACGACTCCGTGCCGGGACCGGTGCGCGGATAGAACATGTAGCGGACACGCACGCCCGCCTTGTTCACGTCGGCGATCTGGCTGTGGAACCTGCGACAGAAGCCGCAGTCGATGTCAGTGAACACCGTGACCGTCATCTTTGCGTTCGCGGGACCGTAGACGATCATGTTGCTCTCGGACGCCGCCGCCAGCGCCCTGCCGCGGGCCGCGTTCTGCCGTGAGGCCGTCAGATTCACCTGGGTGTCGAGGTCGTACACGTTGCCGCTGAGCAGGTACTTGCCGTCGGCGCTGACGTAGGCGATCAACCCGCCCATCGTGACTTCGTAGAGGCCGGGAACCGGCGAGACCGCGACGTCGGACGCCTGCGCCCCCGGCAGTCTTGCGACGATGCGCGCACGCACCTCGGCCGGGACCACGACTGGGGCGGTGGGTGCAGCCGGTTTGGCGCTGGCAGCCGGAACCGGCTTCTTGGCCGTGGCCGCGGGTTGTTTGTCGCCCGTGGCGGCTACGGCGCTGGCCGGCGGAGCGAGGGCGAGCAGGACCGCGGCAGAGGCGATGAGACAGACAGCGGCGGCAATCGGGCGGACTGGAGTGCGGCGGCGCATGCGGCGTTCTATCCCTGGAGTGGTGGATCTAGGACAGTCGCCACGGCCGCAGGTTCAGTGAGCCCCCGCGCCCGCGACCCGACAGTCCCGTGCGGCGGGCGCAGTCTAGCAGAGCCGCGCGCCGGTCAGCCGCGCGGATGGTGCTCGGAGTGCAGGTCCTTGAGGCGTTCGCGGGCGACGTGCGTGTAGATCTGCGTGGTCGACAGGTCGCTGTGGCCGAGCAGCATCTGCACCACGCGCAGGTCGGCGCCATGGTTCAACAGGTGGGTGGCGAACGCGTGGCGCAGCGTGTGCGGCGAGAGTTCTCGCTGGATGCCCGCCTTGCGCGCATAGCGCTTGATGATGTGCCAGAAGGCCTGGCGCGTCATGCGATCGCCGCGGCGCGTCGGGAACAGGTAATCGGTCTGCCGCTCGAGCAGGATTTCGACGCGCGGACCCTGCAGGAACTGCTGCACCCACTGCACGGCTTCCTCGCCAAGCGGGATCAGCCGCTCGCGGTCGCCTTTGCCGACGATGCGCAGCACGCCCTGGTTCAGGTTCACCTGCGAGAGCGAGCAGTTCACGAGTTCGGAGACGCGCAATCCGGTGGCATACAGCACCTCGAGCATGGTCCGATCGCGATGCCCGAGCGGGTCGCTCACGGCTGGAGCGGCCAGCAGGGCCTCGACTTCCTCCTCCATGAGCGACTTCGGCAACGAACGGCCGACCTTGGGCATCGCGATCTGCGCGGTGGGGTCCTCGCGCAAAATGCCCTCGCGCACCAGGTAACGGTAGAAGCGGCGGAAGCTCGAGAGCTGGCGCGCGGTCGAACGGGGTCGGGCACCGGCCTGCACGCGCGAAGCCATGAACGAAAGAATGTCGCCGCGCTGCGCGTGCTCGAGGTCGCCTGAGTGCTCGTCGAGCCAGCGGTCGAGAGCGGTGAGGTCCGCTCGATACGCCGCCAGCGTGTTCGGTGACAGCCCGCGTTCCATCCACACGGCATCGAGGAACCGGTCGATCGGACCGGGCCCCCGGGACGCTTCGCCGCCGTCGCCGGCAGGCGCTCGGGACGGGAAGTTCGATTTGACTGCAGTGCTCATGGAACCTCGCGGCTTTACGTAGCACGCAGTATGCGAGCCGCCTTCTGACCCCCGTCGTGACCCCTCTCACAGTTCCCGGTGCGTCATTAACATAACTGGAACTGATTCACAGAATGCCGGAGTCCCGTCAGACTGGCGCCTCGGATCGGTCCACTGCGAACCAGTCTCTCCCGCCGCTGCCCGGATTGCCGCGAGCTTGCGCACGAAATCTACTGCTCCCAACGACAAGACCGCTCGCACCTTGGCTCTCTCTGAGGCCGACGCTGTCAACGTACCGACCGAGCCGCGCGCCGGCGGCGTGCTGGGCCGGTTGTTCCGGCTCGTATTCGGCGCGTACTCGTTGACGCTGCTCTTCCTGCTGCTGTCGGTGGCTGCGTTGCTCGCTCTAGTGCTGCCGTCGCTGCATTGGCGTCGGTCATCCACGCGGTGGGTCGCGCGTCTCTGGCTCGCCCTCGCCTGCCTGCGACTGCGGGTGGACGGTCTCGAGCATCTGCCTGAGAGTTCGTGCGTGCTGGTGGCGAACCATTCGAGCTACCTCGACGGCGTCGTGATGAAGGCGGGCCTGCCGCCGCGCTTCAGCTTCGTGGTCAAGCGCGAGGCGGCCGACATGCCGGTGATGGGGTTCCTGCTGCGGCGGATCGGAGCTGAATTCGTGGACCGTCACTCCGCCGGCGGCCGGCAGCGCGGTGCGCGGCGGGTAATGCAGCGCGCGGAGCAAGGTCACTCCCTCGCCTTCTTCCCCGAGGGCACGTTCGACTCGGTCGTCGGGCTCAAGCGGTTCCACCCCGGCGCGTTCGTGGCGGCGGCTCGCGGCGGCGTGCCGCTGGTACCGGCGGTCATTCACGGCACGCGTCGATCGATGCCGAATGGCGCGATCGTGCCGCTGCCAGGGACGATCCGCATCGAGATCCTGCCGCCGATCGACAGCGACGAGCGCAAGCCCGACGAACTGCGGAACGCGGCGCGCGCAGTGATGCTCGAGCGGCTCGGTGAACCGGATCTCGCGGAGCTGGCGGCGGCTCCGGCCCGCTCGCGCTGACACGCTCCCGCGTCGGCCCGACAGGATCCCACAGCGGATCGGCGACGAAAGATGGCACAGTGAGCGGGC
>JBAVJR010000440.1:0-9186 GCA_049687855.1 Steroidobacteraceae bacterium
GTCGAACATCGCGGCATGCAGGGAACCTGGAAGCTTCGTCTGTTCGAGCGCGGGGCCGGATCGCGTCCCGTCGACTGCCTTGCCAAGGATGACGACGACGCGCTCACTGATGACGACGCGCTCACTGATGAGGAGGTCGACCGGATTGCGCGGTCCCTGATCGGGGCAACTCCGCCGGATGACGACCAGCAGCGAGAGGCGGATGGGGGCGGGCCTCGAGCCGCGCCCTAGCAACCGGATAGCAACCCTTTGCCACCATCGTGACCTCGCCGACTGGACCTCGCACGCCCTCCGGTACGCGCTGAAAATCCGCTAGCGCAAATTCCAGGGTCGATACCATGCTTGGATGGCGCGCGTCCGTTCTGAGCGCACCGTTCGTGCTGATGTTCATACGTGCAGGCGAGTGCGCCCAGGTCGATCATCCCGTGACGAGCCCGCCAGGTGACATAAGCGAGCGACCGCTGTCGGGGTACTTGAAGATATGTCATCAAGATATTGCGACGTGCGCCGCAACTGTGATCTAAAGGAGTCCAACCAGCCACCTGCGCGCGTTCAGAATGGTCGGGGATGCAAGACTCAGACATTCAGCCAATGACCGGCGTCGACAAGCAGCGCCACTTCATACGGGCGATGTGCAAGTCGGCCGACGCGCAGTCCGTGACGGAGTCCGAGAGCGCGCTGCTGGAAGCCATCCTTGCGGCGCTGCTGCGTGGCCAGGACGTTTCCGACCTGATCGGCATCAGGCGAGCCCATGCACGCCGGCCGTCCGACCCGATCCGTATCGCAATTCATTACCTGTGTCTCACGAAACTCATGCACGTGCGGGCCGTGGAGGCGTGGCGCATCGTTGGGGATGCCTGGGGACTGAAGAAGCGTGAGGTGCAATGGATCATCGCAGACAACTGGGCGTCCGCCCAGGCGATCCTACCGCAATTTTCCGTCACTCCAGACACGCTGCTCCGTAACTGCGAGCGGCATGCTCGCGGTGTCCGGCCCGACCGTCGGCGGTCCGGGCCGGGACTGCCGACGCAACGCAGAAAGGGCACGCCCGGCGCGAAGTGAACTCCGGTGCCGCGTCGGGGTTGCTGCTTTCGCGCGTCATCAAGACACAGGCGCGGTTACGGCTGGCACGGGGTACGACCCATGCAGCCCTGCGGCGTTACCGTATGGGCCTGGTGCCCGGCGTGAGCGAGCCACCGTCCCACAGGTGATTCGGGTCCGGGTAGAAGGTGAGCGAGCCGCTTTCACGCCCGTGAGGTTCGTGAAACAGGACGAGCCAGCCGCCGGGCACCCGTGTGCGCAGCAGGACGCAGTCCGAGTGACCTGATAACCCATGCTGGGCGAGGGGTTCCCAGGCGACCGTTGGTTTGCCCGGCATATTCACTCCGCTTGATCGCAGGCCAAGGGTCACAGCTGGCCTGAGAATTTGCGCCCTCGGGGCAGCAACGCGCAAGCGGCGCAGGCATCATCGGCCGCCCGGCGGTCCCGGAACCAGCCGCCTCGGCTGCGGCAATGCGTCAATACTGCCGCAGGCGTGATGCGTGTCTACTTGCAGCGGGGGTCGCGGTGGTAATTTGGTGCGCTCGGAACGAGATCAAATGACCGCGACGACCCAAGAAGACCGGCCTCCCTGGATTTACCGAGTTGTCCCGGCGTTCGATTCGCTGCGCCGGTACCGGCTTGGCGACGCGCGCGCGGACCTGCTCGCCGGCATCACGGTCGCTGCCGTGGCGGTCCCGCAGGCAATGGCCTACGCCCTCGCCGCCGGGCTGCCGGCTGAATACGGCCTCTATACCGCGATCATCATGACCGCTGTCGGCGCGCTGTTCGACTCGTCCCGGCAGCTCATCAACGGTCCGACCAACGCGATCTCGATCGCGGTCCTGAGCGTCCTGAGCATCGTGCCCAGTGTCGACGAGAAGATCCAGGCCGCCGTGCTGCTCGCGTTCATGGTGGGCATCGTCCAACTCGTCATCACCTCGATGCGCCTGGGTGATCTCACCCGTTACATCTCTCACTCCGTCATCATCGGCTTCACGCTGGGAGCATCCGCGCTGCTGGTTCTCGACCAGATGAAGAACCTGCTGGGCCTGACGTCGATGGGCGGAGTCCACGACCCCTTCCTCTATCGGTTCTGGCTGACCATGACCCAGGATGGGGACATCAATTCGGCCACGCTGTCGATCGGCCTGGCCACGATCGCGACGGTGCTCGCGCTCCGCTGGCTCAAGAGCCTCCTCGGGCTGCGCTTGTTGCCCGAGTTGCTCCTCACGGTGCTGGCGATGGCAGCCGTAGTCGCGTGGTTAGGGCTCGAGGCGAAAGGCGTGCGTGTGGTAGGGGAGATCCCGGCCAAGCTGCCGACGCCGCGGCTCCCGACGATCGACTACGACTTGATTCGTGAGCTGTCGGGCGGTGCGCTCGCGATCGCCATCCTCGGCCTGCTGGAGGCCATCGCGATGGCGAAGGCGATCGCCGCGCAAACACGCCAGAAACTCGACATGAACCAGCAGTGCCTCAGTGAAGGGCTCGCCAATTTCACCGGGAGCTTCTTTCAGTGTATGCCGGGATCGGGGTCACTCACGCGCTCGGCGATCAACCAGCAGGCAGGTGCCGTGTCGCAATGGTCGGGCGTCGTTTCCGCGGCCGTGGTAGCGCTGATCATGGTGGCGTTCGCGCCGTACGCCAGACTGATTCCCCGCGCGGCGCTGGCCGGCATTCTGATCGTCTCGGCGTGGAAGATGATCGACTGGCGCGGGCTGTATTACCACCTGCGCGTGACGCGTTTCGACGCAGTGATCGTCGGGGTGACCGCGTTGTCGGCGGTTGCCATCTCGATCGAGTTCTGCATCCTGATCGGCGTGGTGATGTCGTCATTGCTGACGGTGCGGCGCGCAGGTCGCATGCTGCTCACCGAATTCACCATCACGCCGGACGGCGCGATACGCGAACGATTTGCCGATGACAGGCGCTGCAATCGCCTGCTGATCTACGGCCTCGAGGGGGAAATGTTCTTCGGTGCATCGGCCGCGCTCGAGAGCCATTTCCAGCAGATCGAGCAGCGAATCGACGGGGACACGCGCGTGGTCGTGCTGCGACTCAAGCGCGCTCGCAATGCGGATGCCGCCGGCATGATCCTGCTCAGGGACTTCGTCGATCGCGTCCAGGCTCGCGGCGTGCACGTGCTCCTTTGCGGCGTAAGGCCAGACCTCGCGAAGAGGCTGGAGACGACGAGGCTCGGCGAGAGCATCCGCGATCCGATTTTCCGCGAAGAGAAGGTGCCGCTCACCAGCACGATCCTCGCTATCCGTCACGCGAATCAGCTCATCGGCGATCCCTGCACGACCTGCCCGCGCCGCGGCTCGGGCGAGGGCATCCCTTCGCTGCGCTACGTCATCTGATCGCCGGCGCGGCCGCGGGCGGCCCCGAAACCAGAGCAGGAAAGCCTCCGCTGGGGTATCCTATCGCCCGAAGTTTGGGACTACCCGCAGGTTGGGCGAGCTGGCACATGGTTGCCGGAACATCTCCCCGCTACAGAATATAGGCCGGTCGCTTCGAAAGGGGCGGCCGGCTTTCTGGTTTCTGGACCAGGGCCAGCGCATTTTTCGCGTGCGATTCGATTTCGAGTGGGATGTCACCCACCGTGCCCGATGCCTGCATTTCCGGTCCCGCGTGAGAACCAGATGCAAAGCAATCCCTCTGACGAGCAAGCCGTCCTGACGTTTGCCGAACTCGGCCTGTCCGCTCCCCTGGTGGCGGCCTTGAAGGACGTCGGCTACGAAGCTCCATCCCCGATCCAGGCAGCCACGATCCCGGTGCTGCTCGCCGGGCACGACCTCATCGGCCAGGCGCAGACCGGCACCGGCAAGACCGCGGCGTTCGCGTTGCCTTTCCTGTCGATGCTGGACGTCGCGCGCCGCGAGCCGCAGGTGCTCGTGCTGGTCCCGACCCGCGAGCTGGCGATCCAGGTCGCCGAAGCCTTTCAGAAATACGCCAGCAAGATGCCGGGCCTCCACGTGCTCCCGATCTACGGTGGACAGAGCTACACGCCGCAGCTGAATGCGCTGAAGCGCGGCACACACGTCATCGTCGCCACCCCGGGACGAGTGATGGACCACCTCCAGCGCGGCACGCTGAGCCTGGCGACCTTGAAATACGTCGTGCTCGACGAAGCGGACGAGATGCTGCAGATGGGGTTCGTCGACGCGATCGACGAGATCCTCGGCATGGCACCGAAGGAGCGCCAGGTGGCGCTGTTCTCGGCCACGTTGCCGAAGCCGATCCGCAACATCGCGCAGAAGCACCTGCGCTCGCCGCGTGAAGTCACGATCCGTTCGAAGACCACGACGGCGACGAACATCCGGCAGCGGTACTGGGTCGTCTCGGGCATGCACAAGCTCGACGCTCTCACGCGCATCCTCGAGGTCGAGTCCTTCGACGCAATGCTGGTGTTTGCACGCACCAAGCAGGCCACGGTCGAGCTGGTCGAGAAGCTCGAGGCGCGTGGCTTCGCTTCGGCGGCACTGAACGGCGACATCCTGCAGGCACAGCGCGAACGCACGGTTGCGGCGCTGAAGGCAGGCAAGGTCGACATCGTCGTCGCGACGGACGTGGCGGCGCGCGGGCTCGACGTCGACCGCATCACGCACGTCGTCAACTTCGACGTGCCCTACGACAGCGAGTCGTACGTGCACCGCATCGGCCGCACGGGCCGGGCAGGGCGCAGCGGCGAAGCGATCCTGTTCATCTCGCCCCGCGAGCGCAACATGCTGCGCATCATCGAGCGCGCTACGCGCCAGCCGATCGAGGCCATGAGCCTGCCGACGCTCGACGACGTGAACGAACGTCGCGCGACCAAGTTCAAGCAGGAAATTTCAGATGCCGTCGAATCGAAGGCCGGTGACGCGTACCGGGGCGTGCTGGAGGACTACCTGCGCGAAACCGACGCCGACTTGCTCGACGTGGCAGCGGCATTGGCCTCCATGGCGCGAGGTGGCAAGTCGCTTGCGGTGACGAAGCGCCGCGAGTCCAAGGGTGAGTCGGCTGCGCCGCGCGAAGCAGGCTTTGCGGACCGGGGAGGCGACGACGAAGGTGGGCCTCGCCGCGGCGCCCCGCGCCAGCGCGGCAAGAATGACGCGCCCCAGGCGACGTTCCGGCTCGAGGTCGGGCGCAAGCACGGCGTGCTGCCGGGCAACATCGTCGGCGCACTGGCCCACGAAGGCGACCTGCACGGCACCGAGATCAACGGCCTCAGCATCCGGGACGATCACACGCTGGTGCGATTGCCGGCTGACATCTCCGAGAAGACGCTGGCGCACCTGCGCAAAGTGGAAGTCCGCGGCCGACCGCTCGAGATCAGCCGCTACAAGGGGCGCAAGGACTCGGAGTCAGACGGCTGACGCCAGCGTCCGCTGCAAGTCTCACGTCCGGCGATTGCGTCGGCCTTCGCCGCCGATCTTGTGGCCGCCCTTCGCGCCGGGCGCCTGCAACGGCCCAAGTTCCGCAACCACCTTTGCTTCGTCCGGCCTCGCGCCAGCGTGATGGTGGTGCAGCGCTTCATGCATGGCCGAGAGGTGGCCGAACGTCGTGCCACAGCAGCCGCCGATGATGCGCGCACCGGAGTCCGCAGCCAGGCCCACGTAGGTCGCCATGAGTTCGGGCGTGCCCGAATAGTGAACTTCGGCGCCGATGAATTTAGGCACGCCGGCATTGGCCTTGGCGATGATCGGGATGCCGGCTTCCTTCGCGGTCATGCCGAGGATGCTGACGACCAGGTCCGATGCGCCGACGCCGCAGTTCGCGCCGATCGCGAGCGGCGGCGGATTCAGTGACTGCGCGAATTCGACGAGCGCGGCGGGCGTGATGCCCATCATCGTGCGACCTGCCGTGTCGAAGCTTGCCGTGAATGTATACGGCATGCCGACGTTGGCCGCAGCCATCGCGGCGGCCTTGATCTCCTCGAGCGACGACATCGTCTCGATCCACGCGACGTCGGCGCCGCCTTCCTTGAGGCCGCGAATCTGTTCTTCGAACACATCGATGGCCATGGCTTCGGTCAGCACGCCGAGCGGCTCGAAGAGATCGCCTGTCGGTCCGACCGAACCCGCGACGACGACGGGGCGGCCCGCCCTGTCAGCGACCGAACGCGCGTGCTGGGCCGCGAGCCGGTTGATCTCGCGCACCCGGTCCTGCATGCCGTGAAGCATCAGCCGGCGCGCGTTACCGCCGAAGCTGTTGGTCAGGATGATGTCGGATCCTGCGTCGACGAAACCCTGGTGCAGCGCCCGCACGCGATCGGGATGCTCGAGGTTCCACATTTCCGGCGCGTCACCGGAGGTGAGTCCCATGGCAAACAGGTTCGTGCCGGTGGCGCCGTCGGCGAGAAGGGTGCGGCCGGACGCGAGCAGGGTAGCGAGCATGAAATACCAGGAGTAATGAACGGGCGTTCGGTCGGTAAATTTTACCCGCCGCCGGCCATCCACGACAGACTGATTCAGGGCTGCGGCGTGGGCGTCGGTTTCCAGTCACCGAACAGGAAGGTCAGGGCGCCTGGCAGGCGTTTTTCCCAGGCGGCCTCGGTGTGCACGGCGTCCGGGTCGACCACGAAGCGGAAGTTCGAATCGTCGTAGCCGGCAGCGTGGAAATTCGTCTCCACCTGGCGGACCAACCCGATCATTTTTTCGCTGATCACCGGATCGGGGGTCTCCTTGCCGCCGAAGGCCACGAACACCTTCACCGGCATGGCCACGAGCGGGCTGGTGTCGCGCACCAGTTGGCCCATGCCGATCCACATCACGGGACTCTCGATCAGTCCGTAACCGAAGGTGCCGGGTTTCGCGAGCAGCGCGTACAGGGTCGCGACACCACCGTATGACGATCCGCCAATGCCGGTGTTCGGCTGGCCCGGCAGCGTGCGGTACTGGCTGTCGACCAGCGGCATGACCTCCCTGGTCATGAAATCGGGGAAAAGCTTGCCGGCCGGCTCGTCCATGTCGGGATTGCCGACGAAATCCTTGTACGGCAGGTACTCACGCGCGCGGTCCCTGCCGGCGTGGTCGACGCCCACGACGATCAGCGGCGGGATTTTCTTCCCGGTAATGAGTTGCTGCGCCGTTTCGTCGACGCTCCACTCATGGTGGCTCACGTCGCTCAGGCATGCATCGAATACGTTCTGACCATCGAGCATGTACAGGACCGGGTAGCGGCGCTCCTTGTTGACGGTATCGTCATAGCCCGGTGGCAGCAGCACGCGGATCGTCCGTTCGTTGCCGAAGATCGTGCTCTTGAGCGTGTGCAGGCGGAGGTCACCGCTGACCGTCGACTTGCAGGCGGACGCAGCAGGGGCGTCGGCAGCCGAGGCCGGGCCAGCGCAGACCAGGCCGGTGCAGAGCGCGAGGCAGAGAATCGTCGTTCGCATGAGGTTCCCTCCGATCGGGGCATTTTAGCCCGCCTGGCCCAGGGTGACCGGCCTCGTCTCGTCGCAGCAGCATCACCACTCGCCGCGCCAGCCCGGATCGTGTGTACCATTCGCAGACGATGAAGATTGAATCCACCTTGCTCCTGGCCAGCGTCTGCGCGGCCACTCTGCTGCATCCACGACTCTGCGATGCCCAGGCCGTACAGCCACGCGAGGCGCTGGAGGACACCAAGCTGTACTTCACCGCGCCGCTGCGCTGGGATGGCCGCGACTGGATCGAGTTCGGCAGCACGCTGGTCGCCGTCGGCATCGTCCACGAATTCGACGACGACGTGCGGGACCACTTTGCGGGCGCCACCGCACCGCTCGACGGCGAAGACCCGAACAGCGTCGACGATGTACTGCCGGCCGCCGCCATGCTGGCGGGCACTTGGCTCCTTGCAGGTGTCGTCGACCAACCGGGAGCCTGGCGGGAAGTCGGCTCGATGATCGAAGCGACGGCCTTCACCGTCGTGAGTTCGGAGATCCTGAAGTTGTCGTTCGGGCGCCGGCGTCCAAACGAGACGACCGATCCAGACCAGTGGTTTGAAAGCGGCGACTCGTTTCCGTCGGGCCACACTGGCATCGCGTTTGCGATCGGCACGGTGCTTGCGGAATCGGGCGACGACCGCTATCGCTGGACGCGCAGGTTCCTGGGTTACGGCCTCGCCGGCGCCACGGCCTACTTGCGCATGGACCACAACCAGCACTGGGCCTCGGACGTGGCTGCGGGCGCCGCACTCGGACTGTCGACCGCGCGTTTCGTGATGAATCGGCGCGAAGTCACTTCGGACAAGACGGTCTTTGCGATCGCGCCGGGCGAGCGGGGTGGGGTCATGTTCACTTTCCAGATGCCGTTGCACTGAAGGCCGACGGGCGCGAAACATGCAGATCCAGCTGCTGGGCGTTCCGACGGACGTCAATTCCTCGTACCGGCGTGGCGCCGCGACGGCGCCGGCTGCCATCCGGCAGGCGTGGCGTCGCTACGCGGAATTCGGCAACGCCGCGACGGAGAGCGGCCTCGAGATCGGCAGTGAGTTGACGGTCGTCGATCTGGGCGACGTCGCCATCCGCGAGGACGGCTCAGACCATGCTGCGATCGTGGCGGCAGCCGGGCAGGCCGCGCGCGCCGGGCCACTGCTGGCGGTCGGCGGCGATCATTCGATCACCTTTCCGCTCGTCGAGGGCCTGGCCGCGGTGCACGGGCCGCTGAACCTGCTGCACTTCGATGCTCACCCGGATCTCTATCACGACTACGAAGGCAACCCGCTCTCGCACGCGAGCCCGTTCGCGAGGATCATGGAACGAGGCCTCGCCAGGAGGCTCGTCCAGGTGGGTGTGCGCACCTGGAACAGGCACAACCGCGAGCAGGCGCAGCGGTTCGGTGTCGAAGTCGTCGAGTGGGCCGACTTCACGCCTGCCTCGGTGCCGATTCCCACGGGGCCGCTGTACGTCACGATCGATCTCGACGCAATCGATCCGGCATTCGCGCCAGGCGTCTCGCATCCCGAGCCGGCCGGCCTGAGCGTGCGCGACATCGTCGCCGTGATTGCCCGCATCCGCACGCACGTCGTCGGCGCCGACGTCGTTGAATTGAACCCGGCGCACGATACCGGCGATGCCTCCGCCATCGTGGCGGTGAAGCTGATCAAGGAGCTGATGGGCGCGATGGCGCGCCGCTGAGCGGGCGCTGCCGGCAACTCACGTGCCGCAGAAGGTGTGCTGCACGCGCT
>JBAVJR010000441.1:0-11658 GCA_049687855.1 Steroidobacteraceae bacterium
ACCGGCACGCCGCCACGAGGCAACGCAAGCACGATCGCGTTCGCGTCGGCCTGGTAGCGGGTAAGCAGGGCGGCCAGGGCCCTGCCGGCGTCCGTTCGATCCTGGAACCTGTACGTCATGGCAAGTCACCGTTCGCGGCAGGTTCATGTTCCACCACTGCCGCCAGCCGACCATTCGCAGTTTTGCCTAGTGCTATGCTCAGCCTCGATGCCGGTTGATTCTCCGACACTGGACGCAAAGGTCGCATTCCTGCGCGGCTGCTGCGGGCGCGACGACGAAGCGATCGAGACTCACTTCGCCTGGGTCTTCCTGATCGGCGACCGCGCCTGGAAGCTGCGCAAGCCGGTCCGCCGCGACACGATGGACTACGGCTCGCTCGAGGCGCGTCGTATCGACTCCCTGGACGAAATCCGCCTCAACCGGCGGCTCGCGCCCGACGTCTATCTCGGCACCGCGCCCCTGACGCTGGCCGCCAGTGGCCTGATGGCGATCGACGGTCAGGGCGTGATCGTGGACTGGCTGGTCTGCATGCGGCGTCTCGATCGGACCCGTCTCCTCGACGCGCGGCTGGCGCAGGGATCGGTCGACCCGGAATCGCTGCGACCGGTCGTGCGCCTGCTCGCTGATTTCTATCGGGCGGCCGCGCCGGCGATCAGCGATGGGCCGGCGTTCGTGGCCCGCGTCGGGCGACAGGTCGAGGCCAACCAGCGAGTCCTGGCGCCTGCGGGTGTCGCCGGATGCGAAACGCTCCTTGCGCTGCAGCGGGAATTCATCGCGAAGCGTTCGTCGCTGCTCGCGCAGCGCGCCGACGCTGGCTGCGTCGTGGAGGCGCACGGCGACCTGCGGCCGGAGCACGTCTACCTCGATGATTCGCCAGCGATCATCGACTGCCTGGAATTCGATCGCGATCTGCGCGTGCTCGATCGCGCCGAGGAACTGAGCTTCCTGCACCTGGAGTGCGCGCGCATCGGCCATGAGGCGACCGGACGCGCGCTGTTGCGTGGCTGCCTGGCGCAGCTCGCCGATCACGCGACGGACGCCCTGCTCCACTTCTACCGCAGCCACCGCGCGACGACTCGCGCCAAGCTCTATGTCTGGCGCGCCTCCGAACCGGACGGCGGCACGCCGCGTCAATGGCTCGAGCTCGCCGACGTCTACGTGCGCCTCGCGCTGCAAGACGCCGCTCGCGGTCTCGACTGACCGCAATCAGCCCTTTGCAGGTTCGAGCTCGCGCAGGGCGACGACGGATCCACCGCTCACGATGCGACGCACCGCTTCCGCGAACAATCCCGACGCCGGCAGGACGACCGGCGCGCGCTGACCGGCGGCCGGGACGAGGCGCGTCGGCAGGATCGAATCGGTGACGATGAGCTGGTCCGGGCCCTCCGGACCCAGCAGGCGCTGGGCCTCGGGCAGGAAGACCCCATGTGTCGCACACGCGTCCACGCGGCTGGCCCCGGCCTCGCGGCACGCCTGCACCGCGCGCAGGATCGTCGAGCCCCCGCTGATGAGATCGTCAAAGATCACGACATGGCAGCCCGCGACCGGGCCGACGAGCAGGTCGCCGCTGACGACGCCGCTGCTGCGGCGCTTCTCGTGCAGCGCGAAGCCGATGTCGCGCTGCGCATGGATGGCCAGCAGATCCTGCAGTCGTTGCGCCCGCTTCGCGCCGCCGAAATCCGGGGACACGACGGTGACGGGCTCCGGCCCGAGCGACTGCGCGAGATGGCGGGCCATCATCGGCACAGCCTCGAGGTGGTCGACGGGGCAGCGGAACGCGTTCTCGAACGCCGCCAGGTTGTGCGCATCCAGCGCGAGGACGCGATCGGTGCCGACTGCCTCGAGCAATTGCGCCACGTACCGCAACGTGACCGGGTCGCGCTCCTTCGTGCGGCGGTCCTTGCGCGCATAGCAGAGGTACGGCAGGCAGGCCGTGACGGTCATTGCGCCGCCGTCCTTCAAGCCTGCAATGAAGAACAGCAGCCGGCACAGCCGGTCGTTCGCGCTGCCCGCTGCATCGCCGCTCAGGGACTGCACGACGAAGACTTCTCGACCGCGGACGCTCACCAGCGGACGCGTCTTGTGTTCGCCGCCTTCGAACTCGCGCTCCTCCAGCGGCGCCAGTGGCACGCCGAGCGCCGCGACCATGCGCTCTGCGAAGGGCCGCGTCGCGGCCGGCGCGAAGACCAGGGGTGTCGTCATGGTGTCATCCTTTCTCCCCTCCAGTTACGCCAGCTGGCCGAACGAGTCGACCGCGACTTTCCGTGAGCAGGGCTCGACGCGCCCCGCGTCAATCCCAGAGCGAAACGACGTGCCCTGCGTCGGGCGCAACGTGCCCGGCATGGACTTCGGTCCACGTCGCCTGCGCGGCCGCGGCGCCGCGTGACTGCTGCACCTGCAGCCAATTGGAACTCCACGTGACGAAGCCGCTCAACGCCGTGACGACTCGCTCCTGGTAGCCGCGCGGGCCCCAGTCCTGCAAGCGCTTCTTGACTTGCGTCGGCGCGAAGAAGAACACCGGTTTCGGCCCCGGCATTCCCGACACGCGTGCGGGGGCTTCGTGATGGCTGCGGCCAATGGCCATCGAATGCTTCAGCTGGCCGCCGAAGTGCGCGTGGACCGACGCCAGCACCGGTCCGCTGCCGGCCATGTCGATCGACACGATCGGCGTGCCCGGCGGAATGGCCGCCACGTCATCATAGGTGACTACTTCGTCGTAGCAACCGAGCGCATGCGTGAACGCGTGGTTGCGCGACGAGGTCACGCCGATGACTTCGATCCCGGCACGCGCATCTGCGCAGCGCGCGAAGCCGATCGCCGTCTTGCTCGATGCGGAGAGCACCAGCACGCGTCGCGCGCCGAACCAGTCGTTGTCGGCGAAGAAATCCTCGGCGAGCCAACCGGTGAGGAACAGCCCGCGCAGCAGCGCATGGCGATCCTCCGCGTCGGTCCCTGCCTGGTAGAGCGCGTCGCGGGTCGTCGCCGTATAGGCTCGATACACAGGGGCATGGGCGGCTCGGTGCGGTCCCTCGTCACGCAGCCCGTCCGCATTCGGCGTGACCGTCATGTCGGCGTAGCGCGCCATCGGGTACCAGCCGTAGTAGCGACCGCCGGTCGACACCTCGGGGTGCAGTGACTCGACCACCTCCGCCCAGCCCATGGCGGGCACGCAACCCCAACCCGGCTCGCCCGTCGGAAAGAAGTCCCAGTAGCCGAGCGCGTCACCGGTCGTGGCGTAGGTGACGGTGTTCGCGGTGAGCGCAAAGCGCTCTATCCTGAAGCGCACCTGCCCCGCAGCGAGAGGCGCCATCTCGCTCTCGACGACCCTTGTTTCGCCGTGCGAGCCGCGGTTGACCTGCAGCGTGACATTGCGTGTTGCCATCAGGCATCTCCCCGGGTGAACGCCGACTATAGCCCACGAGCGCTGGCTGCGGCGGCTTCGCGGAGTAGCTTAAGGCGCGCCGCCCTTGGATAATCCCCGGTTCGCCAATCGAGCGAGACAAGGTGCCCCAGGCCGGGCACCGCGGGAGAAGCAGGATGAGACCCACGCTGAACGTGATCAGCCCAGAGTTGTGCGCCAAGGTGGTCACGGAGGCGAAGCGCATCCTCGCCGAAACGGGCATCGACATCCGCGGCGCCAGCATGCGCCAGCGGCTGCTCGACCATGGGCTGAAGACCACGCCGGACGGCACCCGCGTCCTGTTCCCGCCGGAGATCGTCGATCGCGCGCTCGCGACGGCCCCCAGGTCGTTCACGCTCTATGACCGCGAAGGCCAGCCCCACGCGGAACTGGGCGGCAACAACGTCCACTACGTGCCCGGCTCGAGCGGCCTGAAGATTCTCGATCATCGCACCGGCGAGACCCGCCTCTCGAACTCGACCGACTTCATCGAATATGCCCGGCTCTGCGACGGACTCGAGCACATTGCCTACCTGGCGACCGCGTTCTCGACCAACAAGGACATCGAGTCGCAGGTGTCGGACGCGTGGCGCCTGTACATGCTGCTCACGACGTCGAAGAAGCCGATGGTCTCGGGGGCGTTCACCGAACACGGCGTGCCGCGCATGCGCGACATGATGCAGCTGTTCCGTCGCGACCGGGCCGAGCTGAGCGCGAAGCCGATGTCGATCTTCACGATCACCGCCACGGGTAATTTCCGGTACGGCGAGGATTCGTGCCAGAACATGCTCGACTGCGTCGAGGCCGGCATCCCCGTCGAGATCGTGCCCGTCACGCTGATGGGACTGATCGCGCCGGTGACGCTCGTGGGCGCGCTGGTGTTCCACGTCGCCGACGTGCTGACCGGCATCACCATGACACAGATCGTCCGTCCCGGCGCGCCCGTGCTGTTCGGCGGTGCCCCGGCGACGTTCCACATGAAGTCCGCGAGTTCGCCGATGGCCGCGATCGAGGCGCAGCACCTCAATGTCGCCTACGTGGCGGTCGCGAAGTCGCTCGGCCTGCCGACGCAGGCCTACATGGCACTGAGCGACGGCAAGTCGCTGGACGCGCAGGCCGGCGGCGAGACGTTCAGCAGCGCGCTGCTGGCCGCGCTCGCCGGCGTCAATTCGGTCTCGGGCCCGGGCATGCTCGATTTCGTGCTCACGTTCAGCTTGCCGAAGCTCGTGTTCGACAACGAAGTCTGCGGCCAGTGCCTGCACTTCGTGCGCGACATGAACATCGTCGAGGACCTGCCAGCCCGGCAGCTGGTGGAAGACCTGCTGGCCAACGATCACCTGATCACCTCGCCGCACACGCTGAGCCACTGGCCGCGGGAGCTCTACCTGACGGATCCGGTCATCGACCGCGAGAACCGCGAGACGTGGGAAAAGGCCGGCGCCAGGGACCTGTACCAGCGCACGTGCGCCGAAGTCGAGAACCGCCTGCAGTCCTACACTCCGATCGCGACCGATGCGGCCGCCGATGCGGAAATGCGCCGCATGATCGTGGCCGGCATGACGGCCGAGGCTCCGTTACCGGAGTTGCCGCCGCCACCCACGGGCGGGCCGCGCGAGACGCTGCGGGCGCGGCGTCCCAATCGCCGACGCGGCAACTGAGCGCCGCCGCGTCGACGAATGGCCGCTGCTGGTCAGTGGCTGTCCAGGTCCCGCACCGTCGCGCTGACCCTGGCCACGCCGATCGGGAAGCCGCTCTTGAACGCCGTCACCTTGAACACGCCATTGAGTGCGTTGGCTGCCGTCTCGGTCAGCGTCAACCTGGCGCCCTTGATCGAAAGGTGAGCGGCGCCTCCGGAGGACGGGATCACCTCGGGGGCCTGGGTGAGCACGATCCGGAACAGGGGAATGCGTCCGACGATGGTGTCATTCGCCTTGACCACGCCGGTCAACCGCAGCTGGCCACTCAGGTTCTCGATGATGAACGAGGTCAGGGCCACGCGGGTGCCGCCGGCCGTGAGCGTCAAGCCACCGGAGTGCAGGATCTCGAGCTTCGGCCCGGCGGCATCGAGTTCGCCGGTCGGGATGGGAAAGGCAACCTTGGCCGAACTCGTCGTGGGTATGAGCGAGCCCGGGAGCACGCTGCCCGGCGTTACGCCCAGTGAACCCAGCGCGTCCACGAAACTGGCATAGAGAGCCACTTCCGTCGCGCCCTTGGTGAGCTGCACGGACGGGGCCGCGGCGGCCGGGAGGGCAGCGCCCAGCGCCGCGGACGCGACTACGGCGAGCGCTGCAACGCGGGTGCGAACAAGTGCTGTGAGTTTCATGGCGATTTATCCTCGAGGTTGAACTGCGGATGAAGGGTGGTGTGTGGCAGTGGACGTGCGGGAGGTTATGGCAAGCCATGTGAAGGCCGCGTGAAGGCCGCGTACAGGCGACGTGAAAACCGCAGGCCACTCTTCCGCGGCTGCCGCTGTTCACGGGCCGGGAGGATTGGGCGTGCCTGGCCGTGGCTCGAGCCGGATGCCTGGCACTGGATGAGTGCTAATCTCTGCGACCGTGGAGACGCGCTCATTGAACCCAGACGCCACCGGATCGAGCATCCTGCTCGTCGAGGACAATCGCGACATTGCGGAGATGGTGGTCGAATTCCTGGAGCGGAAAGGCTATGCCGTGGATTACGCCGGCGACGGCGTGACCGGGCTGCACCTCGCGGTCACGAACCCCTACGATGTGATCGTCCTCGACCTGATGTTGCCGGGGCTGGACGGCCTCGCCTTGTGCCGCAAGCTGCGTGAGGATGCCAAGCGCGACACACCGCTGCTGATGCTGACCGCGCGCGACACCGTGAACGACAAGATCGCGGGCCTCGACGCAGGCGCCGACGATTACCTGGTCAAGCCGTTCGAGATCCGGGAACTCGAGGCGCGGATCCGCACCCTGCTGCGCCGCCAGCGCGGTACCGTCGTGGCCGAAACCCTGCGCGTCGGCGACTTGTTGGTCGATATCTCCACGCTACAGGTCACGCGTGCCGGTCAGCCGATCAAGCTGATGCCGATCGGCCTCAAGCTGCTGACGGTCCTGATGCGCGCATCGCCGCGCATCGTCAGCCGCCAACAACTGGAGCGCGAGGTCTGGGGCGACGTGCTGCCGGATTCCGACACCTTGCGCAGCCACCTCTACGCACTGCGCAAGGCCATCGACAAGCCCTTTGACCGGCCGCTGCTCCACACGGTCGCGGGCGCCGGCTACCGCGTCGCCTCGAGTCATGAAGAAAAGTAGCGGTTCCGGTCGAGGCATCGGCGCACGACTCAGCCGGGCCTTCCTGCTGCAGGCCACCTTCATCAGCGTGGCGGCAGTCGTCGGCGTCTTCGTCGCAGGCGCGCTGCTCGAGCGCCTGCTGATCCGTGAAGCCTTGCGAGACGAGGCCGCGCACTTCTGGCAGCAACGCTCAGCACGGCCGGATTTCCCGCTGCCGAACACCCGCAATCTGACGGGCTACATCGATGATGTGCCCGATGCGCTGCGGCCACTTGGGCTCGGCTACCATCCCTGGCGCCACGACGCGGTCGAGTATCTCGTGTACGTCAGCGAGCGCCAGGGCACGCGTCTCTACCTCACCTTCGATGGCAGCAGCGTCGCGCGACTCGCGGCCTACTACGGGCTCGCGCCCTTGGCGATCGTCTTGCTGGTGCTGTACCTGTCGACCTGGCTCGGGTTCCGCGCGTCGCGACGGGCCCTGTCTCCCGTCATGGCCCTGGCGCGTTCCGTGCGCCAGCTCGACCCCAACGCCCCGGACCCTGCGGTCTTCGAACCCGACCACCTTCCATTCGGCACCGACGATGAGGTCGGCGAACTCTCGGCGGCGCTGGCGCGG
The DNA here is from genome assembly GCA_049687855.1 of Steroidobacteraceae bacterium. Lineage (GTDB taxonomy): Bacteria > Pseudomonadota > Gammaproteobacteria > Steroidobacterales > Steroidobacteraceae > RPQJ01. The sequence goes on from JBAVJR010000441.1 coordinate 7,274, forward strand.
TTCGCCCAGCGGATCAATGAGTTCATGGAGCGGGAGCGGCATTTCACGCGCGATGCGAGCCACGAGTTGCGCAGTCCCTTGACCGTGATTCAGATGGCCTCCGACCTGCTCCTGCAGGGTACGAGTCTCGGTGAGCCCGAGCGACGCGCAGTAACGAGGATTCGTCGCTCGGCACGGGACATGGAGGAGTTGACGGCCGCGTTCCTGTTGCTCGCGCGCGAGTCGGAGGCGGGTCTGCCGACGGAGACTGTGCGCATCAACGACGTGGTCGCCACCGAACTCGAGCGCGTCCTGCCGCTTGCGGAAGGCAGGCCGGTCACGCTGCAACTCGACGCGCGTTGCAGCCTGTCGCTCAGGGCCCCCGAGAAGGTGCTCTCGGTGCTGCTCGGCAACCTGCTGCGCAACGCCGTCGCATACACCGACGCAGGGTCGGTCCGTGTCGAGATTCATCCCGACGCGGTCGTGATCGAGGACACGGGCGTCGGCCTGCCGGCGGCGCGCTCTCGCGACATGGATCAACCGTTCGTGCGCGGCCCCACGGGACGATCCGGCTACGGCGTCGGACTCACGATCGTGCGGCGGCTGTCCGACCGGTTCGGCTGGCCGGTCGAGTTCACGAGCCAGGCCGGTGTTGGCACGCGGGTCCGGGTCGCATTCCCCGGGGCCACGGCCACGCCGCTCGACGGCTGACGCGGCCTCGAGGCAGCCGCAACGGATGCTTGCCGGCGGACAGGATCCGTCCAGGCACAACCAAGTGGGATTCCAGTCCCGTGCGGCAGCCTGGAGGGCAGTGTTCACGCCCTGCGTTGACCCCGGCCACCGCAATCTGTGACCTGAATCAAGGTCCTGGCCCGGCGCGCTCACTGCTTCGAGTTCCCCGGCCTCAGTATCTCCCCCATTCTGTCGATGGGCGGCGCCGAAAGGCATTTCACCTTGCACTTGACCACGACCACAAAGCTGCCCGTTGCACCGGCGCGCGCGAGCGGCCTGCCGATCGGCGCGTGGCTGGTGCTGGGGTTCGCGCTGGTGATTGGCGCATTCACTGCCGCCAGCGTCGTGGCGCTGCACAGCACCCGCCACGCGATGGCCGATCTCGAGAGCATGCAGGGGCAGTTCGAGCCATTGTCGCGCAGCGTGCATGACCTCGGCGACGGCGTGGCGACCTTCGATCGGACCGTGCTCGCTTACCTTCGAGCGAACACGCGCGACAGGCGCGCGGCGGCCATCGCATCTGCGGAACGCCTGTCGCTCGCGGCGAACCAGTTGCTCGACGTCGATGCCGGCCACGCAGCCCCGCCGATGGGCCCCCTGTTGCAGCGCATCGCCGTTCATGAGGCCCAGGGCTTCACACTGCTGAACATGCAGGACGAGCGACGGCGCGCCATCGCCGACCTCGAGTCCGCTTTCGCCGCGCTGGACCGTCGCGTCAGGAGTGCCGGCGGGTCCGGCATCGTGGTCGGCGACAACCTGCTGGCGCGGCCATCGCTCGCCGAGCTGACCAGTGCCATTGAAGCCGCCCGTCACGACGTGTTGAGTGAGCTGACCCGTGGCGGCAGTTTCAGTGCCGGCCCCAATGACGGCGAATCACGCTTGCGCCAGACGATCGAAAGCCACCGCGCGGAACTCGCGGTCTCGCCTGGAAGTAACTGGCTCGCCATGCAGACGGAGGACTTCGACCGGGCCGTCAAGCTGCGGCGGCGGGCTCTCCGGCTCGGCGCCGAGATCGAAGCTGGGCAGACGACGTTTGCGGCGGAAGGCGACGCACTCGCGGTCCACATCCGTGACAACGTGGAGGCGCCGGCGTGGCGCGCGTTCACCGCAGCAGCCGCGGGCGCCCAGCAGGCCGTCGCGCAATCCGAGCAGACGATCCGGACAGCGACCTTCAAGGCAATCCTGCTGGCGCTGCTCGCGCTGGCCACGACCGCGTGGGCGATCACCTGGCCCGTCCGCCGACTGACCGCCGGGGCCCGCCGCCTGGCCGCGGGCGACCTGGCCACCCGCGTGCTGCGTGGTGGCGCCCGCGAGCTGGACGAACTCGCCAACGCGTTCAATCACATGGCCGGCGAGCTTGCGGACGCCGAGCGCGCGGTCCGGACCTACCAGGCACACCTCGAGCATCGCGTCGAGGAACGCACGCTGCAGTTGCAGCACCTCGCCGATCACGATCCGCTCACGAACCTGCCGAACCGGCGCCAGCTGCTCCAGCGCCTGAACGACATGCTGGAAGCTACCCGCGCCGAGCGGCCGGTGGCGTCCCACATCGCGGTGCTGTTCCTCGACCTCGATAATTTCAAGACCGTCAACGACACGCTCGGCCACGAATTCGGCGACCGGGTGCTCACCGAAATCGGCGAGCGCCTGCGCGACATCGCCGGCGAATCCGGTTTCATCGCGCGACTGGGCGGCGACGAGTTCACGCTCGTATTCGAGTACTCGGGCGACTGCGCCGAGGTCGAGCGGCACGCGGAGCACCTGGTCGCAAGCTTCCAGCGGCCACTGCTCATCGACCGGCGCGAGGTGTGTGTCGGCGTGAGCTGCGGCGTCGCCATGTTCCCCGAACATGGTCGCGACGCGACGTCGCTGCTGCGTGCGGCCGATGTCGCGTTGTTCCGCGCCAAGGAACTGGGCCGCAACCGCCTGTGCATCCACGACCCGTCGATGCTGGTGGAGGCGTCGAACCGCTTCCGCATGGAGCAGGCGCTGCGCAAGGCCATCGACGGCGGGGAACTGGTACTCCACTACCAGCCCCAGGTGTGCCTGGGCAGGCGGCGCACCATCGCCGTAGAGGCGCTGCTGCGCTGGAGACGCAGCGACAACGAGATCGTCGCGGCCGCCGAGTTCATCGAAATTGCCGAGCAGTCCGGCCTGATGCTCGACCTGAACGACTGGATCCTGGAAACGGCGGCCGAGGCCGTCAGCCGCTGGCGGCGCGAAGGCTGGCCCGATGCGCGCGTGGCCATCAATGTGTCGGCGCAGCAGTTCGTCGCCGGCAACTTTCCGATCGACATCGAGCGCCTGCTCGCCCGGCACGGGTTGCCGCCCGAGTCGATCGAGCTCGAGCTGACGGAGACGATGCTGCAGACTGGCGCCGTGACCGTCGAGGCATTGCACGGCCTGCGCCTGCTAAACATCGATACCGCGCTCGACGATTTCGGCACGGGCTTCTCGTCGCTGACCTCCATCGAGCGGCTGCCGCTCAGCCGGGTCAAGCTCGACCGCAGCGTGATCGCGGGAGTCGACAGCAACCCACGCGCGGCCGCGATCGTGCACTCGATCATCGGACTCTGCCGCAACCTCGGCTTGCAGGTGACAATCGAGGGCGTCGAGCGCCCTGCCCAGCTGGACTTCCTCGCAGCTTGCGGTGAAGTCTCGGTCCAGGGCTATCTGGTCGCCAGGCCGGTCGAGGCGTCCGCGATCATCGACATGGTTCGCTACACGCGCGGCCACCTGGATTCGCTCCTGCAGGCAGCGGCGCAGGAGCGCGCGGGAACCGTCGAGGACGACTTCTCGGGTTCGGTCCGCACGCTGCGGCGCAACCGGTGGTGAACAAGCCAGTGGACGGGAGACTCATGAAACATGCAGCCATGCTGATTACCGCGTGCACACTGCTGCTGGGTGCGTGCGCGTCGAAGATGAGCAAGGACGAATGCCGCACGGTCGACTGGCGCACCGTCGGTTATGAAGACGGCGTTGCAGGCCAGCCGGGCGACCGCATTGGCGAACACCGTCGCGCCTGCGCCGAGCACGGAGTCACGCCGGACCTCAATGCATACCTGGCCGGACGCACGGCAGGCCTCAGGGAGTACTGCCAGCCGCACAACGGCTATCGCGCTGGCGTCAACGGCTATACGTATTTCGACACCTGCCCCGCCGACCTCGCCGAGCAGTTCGAGCGCGCCTACGACGAGGGGCGTGCGCTCTATGTGCGGGAGCGTCGTGTCACCGACACGGAGGAACAGATCGAGCAGAGGCGCCGCGAGATCCGGCGGCTCGAGGATCGGATTGCAGAGAGCGCGTTCGACGTGATCGACACCGCCGCCACGGCGGAGGAACGCACGCAGGCGGTGCTCGACACCAAGCAGGCCGCCGAACGCATCGGCCGGCTCAAGGCAGAGATCACCGAGCTCGAGAAGGAGCGCGTCCGCTACCAGGAGGAGCTCGACGCGTATCGCAAGACCGCCGTCCTGCGGTAGCGCGGATCAGGCGTCGCTGCCGGCGCGCGACGCGAGCCTTGTCCTGCCTGGAGCAGGAGATGAAGATACCGGCGAATGGTTCGCCCCACTGTCTGCCGAGACGCTGACACAGGCCCGTGGCGCCGCCCTGCTCCTGCCGCGGCGCAAAACCGCGTCGGCGACGGGCCATGCGGCGCGGCAAAGCCACGAGAG